>CAYLYM010000121.1:0-11905 GCA_964387645.1 uncultured Calditrichaceae bacterium
CTATCGGATAAAAACGTACCTCAGATGGCTCATTATTAATATCTTTATAATACCCAGTCAGACGCAAGCTCATCTTGTTAAACAGGTTGTGTTCATATCCTAACTCGTAAGCAATGGTGCGTGGTGGATCAATCCAGGGTTGACGATACTCTTCAATTCGGTTACCATTTTTAGTTTGATATTCGATTCTATATCGATTCCAGATGCTCTCCCACTGATACATGTGACCATAATTAAAGAATATTTTAGCTACTGTAGAAATCGGATGAGCAATTCCAAGACGAGGACTTAAGAACATCTTAAATTTTGTTTTTAAAGGAATCACATCATAAGTGTTAAATAGACCCGTTTCTGGATCAATGGTCATACCAGCATTGGTCCATTCCACATACGGACCATTTACTTTATTATTAATGGTTTCAGGATCTAATGGATCCTCAGCTTCGATTATCGGGAATGGAGCCGTTCTTAACCAATCAGCCCGCAAACCGATATTGGCAATAAAGCCGGGGAATTCTAATTTATCAGTCACATAAAAAGCTCCCTTATATTCAGGAATCGCATCGCCGAACTGAATACTACCACCGTTAACGGAGGGGTCAATTTGTTCATAAAGGATATGTACTGCATCACGTCGGAATTCAAATCCTGCTTCAACTAAATTGTAACGGTTCAACTGGCTGGTAATATTACCTAAAACTTCAAAGGTTTTCTGGTAGGAATCGTTGTGACGCAGGTTGCAGGATTCCATACGATAATAACCAGTAACGTCACGCCAGTTCACAGGACCGTAACCTTTGGGAGCTTCATCGTACCAAATATCACCAATCTTGATCATAGCCCAATCTCGCCAGTGATCCCAACCTTCCTGGCCAGCAGCAGCTAAAGAATCGGCATACCATTCCGGACCAATGGCGCCTTCCTGAACTCCGGATACATCTTTTTTGGATGATGTCGGTAAACCCTCAGGATAAGTTGGACCAAACATACCCTGCTTCTGACCAATGGTTCCAGGGGTCGGCGCAGTATTGCGTAATTCTCGAATCATTTCATAGTAATTATAATGATAATTAACTTTCAATTCATAGAATGTGCTGGTCGAAAGGGTATGGGTCAAGTTCAAACCGAAAATTTGTCGAGTAAATTGACCGGTAACAGCACAATGAGGATACCAGAATTTGTTGGTACCACCAGTAGCTTCGTATGGGTTATTGGAGATTCGGCCATCGGCGCCAGGTCCCTGACCACCAGATCCACCTTTCTGACGACTCCAATATCCTATCAACTGTAATTTAATATTCGGTGTTAACATGCTGGTAATTTTACCACGGAACTGAGTATCCAGATAAACTCTTTGCGGTGCACGATAAGCATATTCTATCTGTTCACGATCGAAAGTAAAGAAGAATGTAGTGGGCTTTAGGCTATTCAATAACGGAACAGGACCGCCCAGAGTGGCTTGAATTTTGTAATCAGGCAAAACGCCTGTTTCATGCCAGGCAGCTTCTTTCCTATCATCAGGATCAAAATTATCCCGATTGAATTCCACAATACCCATTTTCTCCAGTTCTTTCAGCTTCTGGATAGAATCCCAGGAACGGTGTCGCCACAAATAACGAGCATATAGTTCCATGGCAGCTCTATCCAGCACATCCTGGTCGGTCACATCTTCCGGCACATAATGCCAACCGGCTTTAGCGGAGTTGCGGGCAATATTGTACCAGCCCGGGAAGAAGTCAGAATAAGGCTTATCATTCTCTCCATGTCCACCTTGATCGTTGAGAAAACCAATACCCGTATTGGAAGGAGCATTCGGATCCCAGTTACCGATTTCAGTTCCCGAATCCCATACAGTGATAAAAGGTTTCACCACTTCGGATTCGTGACCAAACGGCATCGGACCAAAATGTTTCAGTCCCGGAGGGCTATACTGAATATTGGCGCTGGCACTAATCCTTTGTCCACCTTCTTTGGTAACTACGTTGATTAATCCAGAACGTAAGTTTCCGTATTTTGCGCTGAATCCACCTGTTACAACACTCACCTCCTGAATAGCATCTAGGTTCACCTGATAGTGCGGACGGTTAGTAATTGCATCCCCCTGAGCAATACCATCAACAATGAAGAGCGATTCATTAAAGTTAGAACCACGAATGCTGGGCATATCATCGTAACTACCAACGTTGTTTATACTCACTTGGTTTCTTATCAAGTTCTGCACATTCAGAGCCGGAGTAGAAGCAATTTCTTCCACATTAATTACCTGTTGCGAACCGGAAATATCTGGTTGTACAACAGGACGTTCCGCCACAACAACAACCTCTTCTCCACTGATAACTTCTACTTCAGTAGCAAAATTGACCGTGGTTGTCAAATCAATGGAGACACGGACGTTTTCTTCAACAATGGTCTTATATCCTACCATTTCGCAACGTAAGTTATAAACACCGGGCGGAACATTAAGAATAAAGTAATGCCCATCAGCATCAGTGGCAGCACCCATTGCCATGCCCTCAATAACAACGTTAGCACCTGGCAATGGCTCACCGGTAGCTTTATCGATAACCACACCGGCTATCTTACCGGTAGCTGCCGCGCTGAGTTGACCAACAGCGAATAACAATACCATTGCGGTAATTGTTATTGCGCTAATAAACCTGAAAATCGATCCCTTCATAATATTCCTCCTCTATTTAATAAGCTTTGAATCTTCTTTATAAATCTTCCCGATTTATAAAGAATTTGATTATATCTTTGTTTTTCTTCCAGGAGGTCTCCCTTCTCAATTTTCCTTTCAGAACATTCATCTAATACACAATAACCCATTTAAATCCAATTTTTACCTCCCATGCCAAAACTTCCTCTCAAAATAGTCATATGAAAACCATCATTTACCACCTCCTTTTTTTATTCCTTATCATAATTATCATTTAATGAATTAAAAACAAATAATTAACTTTAAGCTTTATTTATCTACTATTCTCCATTTAATTAAGTAGTTTTGAATCCACTTTCAACTTTTTTGCTCCGCATGATTCCCTGATAACTAAGCTCGGCTTTAATGTCACCCGGCTTTTAAAAGGTAACCCATTGATTTGCTTCAATAAAATATCAAAAGCTTTTTCTCCAATTTCTTTGGTGGGTTGATGAATCGTTGTTAATGGAACTGGAGCAACTACACCACGTTTGATATCATCAAAGCCAACGATAGCAACATCTTCTCCAACTTTCATACCATGATCCAGTAATGCTTTTTCAAATCCAAGAGCAGCCAGATCATTATAAACAAACATAGCTTCTGGTTTGTCTGATAATTGCACGAATTGCTGACCAATTCTATATCCTGAATCATAATCATACCACTCTCCACGTTGGCCCAGGCGAAATTCATATTTTTCATTATAAACCATTCCTGCTTCGAAAAGTGCTTTTAGCATACCCTCTTTTCTTCGTTCTCCAATAAGATTACCCTCTTCTCCGTTAATATAACCAATCTTTTGATATCCTAAACTAATCAAATGTTTGACAGCTATATAGCCACCAGCCACATGATCAGTTCCTACAAAATGAATATCATTATCTTCAATATAAGAAACCATCACGTAAGGAAATTTTTCGTTATGTAATTTTTTTATCATTGGTGTTGCCACGAAAATATGAGACATTGAAGCGATAATTAAACCACTAACGCCAATTTCAAGAAAATGACTGATTTGATATTCTTCTTTATCTTGCCGATTTGCTGTGCTCGAAAGTAAAACATTATATCCCTGTTCAACTGCAGAATGTTCAATACTTTGCATGATAAGTGAAAAAAAGGGACTTTCCAAATCCCGTAATACCAATCCAATTGTCCGATGTTTTGAAAAATCAACCGATTTAGATAATTTAGCAACATATGTTCCTTTTCCTACTCGACTAAAAACAATACCTTTGTTCTGAAGTAACGATATCGCCTTTTTTACCGTAATTAAACTTACATCATATTTTTTTGCCAATTGTTGATATGATTCTAATTGATCACCTTCTTTTAACCGCCCGGTTTTTATCTTTTCTGCGATATCATTTGCAATTTGTTTATAAAGCGGAGTCGGATCTCTAAAGTTCACCCCATTCGGTTTTTCCCGATATGAATTTTAATTTCTTATTTCAATATCCTTTTACCAAAATCTTTGAATTTCCATGACTCACAACTATGAGGTTCAATTACGAAGTTTAAACAAGAGAGACTTATTTTTTGCTTTGTTAAGTTCAATTTCAATTTCTTATTGATGCTCATATAAAGTATACTTAGTATACTCAATTTTAATACACTTGTCAATATTTTTTTTGCTTAAAATTACTTTTCTCATAAAAAACCAATTATATATCTATCAAAATTATTTTCTTCTCCATATTCTTACATTACATATTGATAGTTTTATATACAAATATAATACCAGTATTATTTAAAATTTACATTATTCATTAAAAAACAAATAATTATAAAATCATTCATTTTAAATTTTCTACATGAGAGAGCCTAATTTTTCCTATTCTAATAGGAAAAAATTTTCCTCTTTCCTTTTTCTTTACTTCTTTTTTAAAAATTTATCCAAAATAAGGAAGGTCTGAATTAATGATAATTTTTTATGCCTACAAATATAGTTAATATTTAATTCATATTAGCGCAGGATTAAATTAATAAACAAATTTTTAATAAAATAAAAATAAATATATTTCTATTTTGAGCAAATTATTTTATTTTCATTTACTATTGTTTATATGGTTAGTAATTTTTCATATCAGAGGAAGATATTTCTTAATATCCTCCTCCTTTTTATAAGATAATCATTTAACAAACTGATTATAAAGTGCCTCCATTTGTTCAGGTGTTGTTTCTCCTGAACGGATTACCACACGATATTTAAAAGTAACCGATTCACCCGGATTTAAAGCAAAATTTAGCTCTTCTTTCCCTTTACTAAAAATCTTCTGACCTAAAGGATTAGCTGCAAACAACCCGTATGGTCTTGCATGCCAATAGGTTGGATATCCTACATTATCAGGATGATCAAAAATAGCAACTGAAACTTTCTCACCCTCTACAATTCCAGAAAGCATTACCCATTTTGCCCGGGTACCCCAAACCTCTGTCCCAATCTTTCCTTCACTGCTGTAATACTTGCCCGTCACACCAGTGTTATCTAACACAGGTACATCGGTAACTTTTCCACTTGCATCAGATAATTTAATAGGTTTATCTGTTGGATGTTCCAGAGCCCGGGTTACTCTAATAGCAACAAAACCCTCTTTATTATCCGTAAAATTTACCTTTTCATCCAATGCAGTCAGCGTAGTAATTCGGTCGATAATACGTAGATTTTTGTCACCACTAAACACGAATCTGGTATTTTCGGTTAATAATTTTTTTCCATTGCCAGCAATCCAATCGGCTACAATTTCCAGAATACCTTGCTCACCATTTTTCATGCTTTTTATTGCTCTGTGTCGAATCACACCCATACGAGGTGCTCTTTCTGGAGGAATAGCATTGGAATTATTCCAGAAGTCAAAACCGTTCACATTACCATAATTTAACCAGAAACCAATATGATGAGGATGGTCTACCCTCTCGCCAGCTCTTTGCTCTAAAGGATAATAACGCGTGATTTTGGTTCCATTAGCAGTACGCAAAGGATAAAGTACTGGTTTCTTTAAAACATCGATTTTATCAGAATAAATATACGAAGTAAATGGCTTTCCATCGATGAACACTTCGACCTTTTGATCTTTTTCATTATTGACTAAAGTGACTTTATCCTTTGCAGTAGCCCGGGAACATCCCATTAACCAAAAAACCGATACTACAAACAACAATAGAAAACTTATCCCTGTCAATATTTTTTTGTGAAAATTCATTTTTCTAACCTCCTCATTTAAATATTAGCAATCTTGATTAAAATAAACCAATAATTTTACATTCGACAGCCGAACTTCCAACAACATTGTTCTTTTTTCATTCTTGCCAGTTCGTAGACATTTATCTCTTTTTATTCAGTTTTTGCTCTAAGAAATTCTTGAAGGTTAATAGCTGAATTACTTTTGGATGATTCATAAATGGCCAGAACAATAGCTAAAGATTTCAACGCTTCGGGGCCTGATATGGGAGGATCCTGATTTTTCGAGATAGCTTCGAAGATTGCTTCCATTTGTCGGCGATGCGGTTCAATAGAAAAACCACTGAAAGGCGAAGTCGCTCCGGCAGCACCGCCCTGTTCATTGCCTGCTGATGACTCGTCCCTGGATGGCGAATTCACAGTACTAACCTGAAGTTTATCCCCATCCAGTATCGCAGTACCTCGATTTCCGTGAATTTCCAATCGACGCTCCTGGGCTGGATAGATTGAAGTTGATCCTTCAATAACACCAATCGCTCCGCTCTTAAACCTTAATACGGCCACGGCTGCATCTTCTCCCTCAATGCGTTCATGGGTAAAAGTATCTATTTGACCAAACACAAGTGAAACATCGCCCATAATCCACTGCAATAAATCGATGGTATGTATGGATTGATTGATTAAAGCACCACCACCATCCAGAGCCAAAGTGCCCCGCCAAGCTCCACTATCATAATAAGCCTGATCTCGGTACCATTTAATATAGGCGTCTCCTTGAAAAACTTTGCCAATTTCACCTGAATCAATTTTTCGCTTCAATTCTATTACAGGAGTCATAAAACGGTTTTGAAAAATAACTGCTAATTTCACGCCATTTTTCTGGCAAACTTGAATGAGTTGTTGCCCTCGTTCAAGCGTTACCTCAATGGGTTTTTCTACGATAACATGTTTTCCGGCATCTGCTGCCAACTTACCATAATCCAGATGAGTTCCGCTGGGCGTACAGATTGATACTACATCAACTCTGTCATCCTGTATAAACATGTTCCAAGTATTGAACCAGGATACCTCATATTTTTCCCCAAGTCGTCTGGCATTTTCGACATTACGGCTATAAACAGAAATCAGTTCGGCCTGATCTATTTGTTTTAATGCCTGGGCATGAACATCCGAGATGGCGCCACAGCCCACAATACCAACACCATATTTTTTATTACCTTGCACAGTCAATATTATCTCTCCTCCAAATTAATTTTGGCTGATTATATTCAAACAGCCTGAGTACAAACCGGATTCATTTTCTTTTCCTTTCATAAAGAATGCTGGATGGCACTATAAAGTCACCATCCAGCAATTTTTTTATAATATAATTTTCCTGGTAAACAAACAAAATTTTTAAAATAAAAATCATTTTTTAAATGGCGTCCATTTTGCATCGCTTTTCGCACTTTCTAAAACTGTTTCGATAAAGAGCATTCCACGCAAACCATCTTCTACCTTGGGAAAATCCAGAGCCAGTTCATCCGGTTCCTCGCCTAAAATTCGAGCCCGTACCGTATCTGCAAAGTTTACATAAATATTAGCAAACGCTTCAAGAAAAGCTTCAGGATGACCAGAAGGCAACCGAGTTGCACGCGCCGCAGCAGGGCTTTTCCGTGCTACATAATCATTTCCCCGCCGCCATACTTGAACCGGACCATCCAACTCTTTAACATAAAGATAATTCGGATGTTCCTGGTGCCATTCAAGGCTCTTTTTATCACCATAAATCCAAATAGCCAGATTATTTTCTTCGCCGATTGAAATTTGGCTGGCATGCAAAACACCCTTTGCACCATTGTCAAATTTTACTAAACAATTACCATCATCATCAAGCTTTCGACCCGGAACAAATATGGTTAAATCAGCACAAATATGAGTCATTTTTAAACCTGTAATATATTCTGCCAGATTTTCAGCATGTGTTCCAATATCACCCATACAACCTGCACCACCGCTTTGTTTGGGATCAGTTCGCCAAGAAGCCTGCATATTACCAGTCTGTTCCAGAGCCGTTGCCAACCAACCTTGAGGATATTGAACAACAATTTTTCGAATCTCACCTAATTCTCCACCACGGCACAAATCTCTGGCCAATTTTACCATTGGGTAACCAGTGTAATTGTGCATTAATCCAAATATCAGACCAGTTTCATCAACTATTTTTTTCAATTCCTTCGCCTCTTCGCTATTAATAGTCATTGGCTTCTCGCATAATACATGAAATCCTGCCTTAAGAAAATCGCGTGCAATTGGAAAATGCCAATTATTAGGCGTCGTAATCGAAACAAAATCAATCCTTTGATCCTCAGGTAGATTTTTTTCTTTCTCGATCATTTCTTCATAGTCCCGATAAACCCGCTTTGAATCTAAATTAAGTTCTTTCCCCATCTGAATGGATTCCTCCGGCACAATCGAAAAGGCCCCGGCAACCAATTCAATACCATAATCCAGGCTGGCCGCTTTACGGTGCACTTCACCAATAAACGCGCCTGGTCCACCACCGACCATTCCATAACGCAATTTTCTGTTTAATTTCATAACTCTTCCTCCATTGATATTTTTATTAATTAGGGTATAATGCAGAAATTTCGAAATAATACAATTCTTATGAAATTTATTGTAGTTTTATTAATATAACATGGTTATAAAATCTTTGCAATCCTTTTCCAATTAGTCTATTAATTATTTATTAAATAAAACTGTTAATTTCTAACTGGCCCTCGTAAATTCATTGGTTTACCTTTATCGCGGCGTAAAGGTATGATCATACCTCCGGTGGCCTCTAACATATCAAACATTCGGTCTTTCAGCTTCTTTATCAAATCCTGATGTTCAGGACTATTTATCAGATTATTCATTTCTTCTGGATCTTTTTGCAAATCATAAAATTCATCAATGTCCCAGATACCATGATAATGAATATATTTATAACGATCTGTGCGAATTCCATGAATAGTAGGCGTTTGCGGAAAATTACGTTCCCAATAGTATTCATACAAAATCGCATCTCTCCAGGGAATCTTTTTCCCCTCCAAAAGTGGTACAAATGACCTGCCATCCATATAATCAGGAGTCTCCAACCCGGCTAAATCTAATATCGTCGGTGCTATATCTATATTCTGAATAAGTTCAATAACTTTTGTACCAGGCTTAATGATCTCTGGACAACGAGCTAACAAAGGTACACGAATGGACTCTTCGTACATATGCCTTTTATCAATCAATCCATGTTCACCAAAAGAAAATCCATTATCGCCCATGTAAAATACCATAGTCGACTCCTCCAAACCTTTTTGCTCCAAAAAGTCCAGAATCCGGCCAATACTATCATCAATTCCTAATAAAGTTTCACAATATCTCCTGTAAAATGTGTCGAAATCCATTTGTCCATGATACATAAAATCCACTCCATGCCAACTATTTCGTTGTTCTTTCACCCAGCGGGGCTTGTTCTTGTAATTTTCAGGCGTATTTGCCATAGTACGTGGATATTCTAACTGAACATGTTCATATCTCCCTAAATGCCTTTTTGCCGGTTTGAACATGGCATGAACAGCTTTATGCGATAAATACAAGAAAAATGGCTTCTCTCGATCTTGCTCCAACCACTCAATAGCATAATCAGTCAACAAGTCCGTTATGTAACCTTCTCGTTTAACTTTTTTTCCATTTATATTCAGTATTGGATTATAATAAACGCCCTGGCCTTTAAAACTAATCCAATGATCAAATCCTGGTCGTGGATCATCTTTTTCGTGTCCCATATGCCATTTTCCAATGAAAGCGGTTTCATACCCTGCTTTTTGTAGATATTGAGGAAAAAATATGGTTCCCTCTGGGACAGGAAAATTATTGTCGACAACCTTATGTCTATGAGCATATTGACCAGTAAGTATGGTAGCCCGGCTGGGTGAACAAAGTGAAGTACTCACAAAAGCATTTTGAATATGCGCTCCTTCTCGTGCCAATCGATCCATATTTGGTGTTTCTAAAAATGAAGGTTTGCCCATAAATCCCATAAAATCGTAGCGATGATCATCACTTAAAATAAAAATAATATTCCGGGGTTTTTTACCGGGTCTTTTCTGTAAGGGCTGAAATTTTTGTCCCATAGCTGTCACAATTGGAAAAGCCGTAGCAGCACCCAGGGTTTTTAAAAATTGACGCCGGTTAGGTTGGGTTTTCTGTTTTTTCATCTTTCTTCTCCAACTTGTCTTTAACATTAGGTTAATACTCTATATCATTCGATAAAAAATGTAAATAACTTCGTTTCTCATTTCAGAAGCTATTTTTCGACCAGAACTAACCAGGTCTGTAAAGTGTCAGGTGCTGTCAGAGTGAGCAATTCTTCTTTAGAGTGTTTTTCAGCAGGTAAAAACTCTGCTTTTTGCGGATCGAACCATCGCACCTTCCAATCCACATCAGGATTTTCTAATTTTAATACTACTTCACCACCTTTGGGGAAATAAAGTGCGTATACCACTCCGGGTTGTGCCAGACAATAGGCTTCATTCTCCTCACGATTGGCGAGCAATTCAGGGTGAGGCGAGCAGGCAAAAATATTGAATTTATTTGTGAAGACTCGGGCGGCATGAATTGCCTTTTGAGAAAGTTCATTTAGCCCGGTGCCTCCAGTTGGACGATGAAAACGGGTACTGGCACAACCTGCCCAGATATTTTGCCACCAGCGATCTAATCCAATAAGTGGATTGTTTGGCCGTCTACCACTTCTGCGATGATAAACCTTTACATTTGTTAACGGTCTGGCACCCCCATATTCTTTAACAATTTCCCGGATCCATAAAGTATTATCATAATGTTTCTGTCCTTCCTGCCAGTTATTTTGAGAAATATCAAAAAAGGCAAATAAATCAGGACGCCTGTAAGTACGTTCGTGTTCCTCATCATGCAAATCATGGGCATCCCACATCTCTGTCAATAAAATTTTTATTCCTTTCTGGCTGGCTTTCTGATGTATATATTCGGCCCAGAACCAGGCCCATTCTGCCGGCGCACGAGTTTCGTTGTCTAAGCAATACAACACATTACCATAATTGAAACTAATGCTTAATAATTTATCCACAAAAAGCATCTGATATTGAAGCAACAAGGTATCATTATTAATACTGGGAACGGAAAAGAAAAATGGTTGCGGTTTTAGAGCCGGATGATACGGCCACTCCGATACTAATCGAGTCGTCTCCTCCGAATAGTTCACATTATTAGAAGGATTAAAAGGATTGACTTCCCAATTATCCCGATAAAAATCAAAAGTTGCCCACATTTCTACCTGAACAATGATATCCCGTTTTTGGGCCTCTTTTAAACACTTTTCAAAGCGAAACCAGTATTCTGGATTGAATTCATTCAAATCATATTTCCCATTAGCTTTACGGGCGAATGGCCAAACATTACCACTATCCCGGCTCGACATGGTACAACGAATGTAATTTCCACCAATTTTTTTTAGAGTCTCCAAATTCTTTATCATTAACTCAGGATGGTTAAAAAGATTATCTTCGTCTGAACCACCCAGAAGCAATATTGGTTTCCCTTTATAAGTAAAATAATAAGGATTTTTTTTATAAATAGATAATCTTTGTATATCGCCAGTTATTTTTACACAACTGAAGTAAAAAATGAAAAAAATGAAAAAAATTATTAGAAAAGTAGGTTTCTTCTTCATTTAAAGTACTCTTTTGAATATATAATCAGATTTAACGCAAATTTCTCTACTCTATTCACCCTGCCTTAGCAGAATATTTAATACACAAAAACAGCCCATTATTATATCAGGTAACCTCAGTTGAGCGAAAAAGTCGATAAATCAAAACATTCCAGGCCAGTCAAAAAAATTGAGAAATCTGTTTCGTATTCATTATTGAATCTGTGAAATTATTAAAAAACAAGCTTAGGAACGCACTAGTATGAAAAACCAAAAATAAATTTATATCCATTATTTAATTTTAATTTAATAAATAAAT
>CAYLYM010000122.1:0-11731 GCA_964387645.1 uncultured Calditrichaceae bacterium
TTAATTAGATATCAATATCTAACTTATAAATACACAAGCAATAATCAAATTTTTAATGAAAATTAAAATAGGTTGCAATTGAAAAGCCTATTGAAATTCATCTTTCACTATTTTTTAATTGGATTGAAAGATTTTTACGAAAACTTCTGGAATGGGAACCGTTTTATTTTGTTGGTAATCGTAAAAAGCAATACGTGTTTTAGCCCGGGCAATTTCTTTACCATTATTGGCTTGGGTAATTCTGTAAATCAAATCACAGGCTATTTTGCCGAAATCATCAGCGGTAATCTCAATCTTTAACACATCGCCATAAAAAGCCTGGGATTTGTAAATGATCACCGCATCCACCATTATAATACCACATCCGCCAACATCTTTCTCACTGAAACCATATTTCTTCAAAAATCGCACCCTGGCTTCCTGAATCAGGGAAAGAAGGGCATCGTTTCCTAAATGACCACCATAATTAATATCCGTTATTCGTACGGGAATTTCCGTTGAGTAAACAAAGGTGTCAGGTAACTGAACGATTGCTCTGGGCATAGTGCTCCTTTATATTTTTGGTTCTTAATAAGACTGTGTATCTAATAATTTTATTATAACAAAAAGCTTCAAATACTAGACATAATTAAATTTATTTTTCAATCATAGCTTTTCAATGTCAAAAGTAAATTTAGGTCAAAAAGTTTTCGGTAAAGAAATGTACTTAACTTTAAAAGCATAAAAACAATGAAAAAATTGATAGATTTAAACATAGTTTTCTTTAGTAGTTGTAACAAAATAAAAAAGCCAAGGAAAACAATTAAACATTATATGAGAACCAATAACATTATACTCTGATCAAAATAATAAATAAATTAAATCAATAACAAACAAAGTATCAAAAGCAATTAAAAAATTTCCATTATCCTTTATTTACATATTAAAAATAAAATGTCATTCAGCACAAAAATAATAATCTTAGATGAGCATTAATTAAATTACAAAAACTTGTAAAAAATTTATTTTAATTTTAGTGAAAGTTTTTCTCTTTAACATTTTCCCTAATTTTTTCAAAACCTTCTAACCTTTTAGAATGAAAAGTTTCAATATTTTCTTCCACATATTTTAGAACACCATTTTAAATACCCTTATTTGGCCTTTTTTCTGATGGCTTGATTTAAGTTTAAACCATAATTGAGAAGTTCTCTGAATGAAAATTCTTTTCGGAGAAAAAATATTAACAGGATCATTTTTTAAGTTCATTTAAATTTCTTTGCCAATGTTAAGCTTTTCTCTTATATTAGTTACTAAAATCGAAATGGGGTTAAGCAATGCCCAAAAGTATTATTAAAATCATTTTTCTTTTCATTTTTTTTCTCACTGTCCAGATATTATATGCTCAAATATCAAAATTAGAGAAACAAGATTTCTTAACGGCTCGCGGCCTATTCGACGATGGTATGTACGAATTAGCCCTTTCGCAATTAAAATCTTTTTCTGAGAAATATCCTCATAGTAATTTATTGGAAGAAACGAACTTTTTAGAGGCAGAATGTTATTTTTACCTGGGCCGCTATCCGGAGGCCATCCAGAAATATAAAAGTCAGTTGGAGGAATTCCCTTTAGGGAACCTTTCGGATGAAGCTTTATTTAGGTTAGGACTAGCCAGTTATAAAAACCAACAATATAGTGCTGCTATTGAGTATATAAGTCGATTTGTCAAAAAATATCCTGATCATGAATTGGCAGCCGAAGGATATTATTGGATTGGTGAAAGTAATTACAAACTCCAGCGGTTAGATGAAGCAGAATCAGCTTATTTACAATGCATCGAAAAGTATCCTACCACTAACATTCGTGCATACGCTTATTATAGCCTGGGATGGATCTATCAAGATATTAAAAAGCCCAAAAAAGCCCTGGAGGTTTATAAGACTCTGGTTAAAGAATTCCCCGATCATGACCTCAGCTTAGAAGCCTATTTTATTCAGGGAAAAATTTATTATGAATTAGGTGAATATGATCGAGCAACGGAAATTATTTTGGAAGGATTGAGAAAAGATGTTAACGAAAAGTTTACTCCGCAGGGTTTACTTTTAATTGGCGAAGCACAATTTGCTAAAGGCGAGATAGGTAAAGCAAGGGAAATGTATAAGCGTGTAATCCGGGATTTTCCTTCCCATCCCATTTACTGGAAAACCCAATTTGCTCTGGGTTGGAGTTATCTAACTGAAAATAATTACTCAGAAGCCAGCAAAATTTTCAAACTTATTGCCAACAGTCAGCCCAATGCTCCCATAGGGATAAAAGCCCTGTTTTATCAAGCTTTATCAGAAAAATATTTAAAGAATTACATTACTGCTGAACAGTTGTTTAATCAACTGGTTATTTCCTATCCTCAAAGCGAATATGCCGATGACGGATTATATGAGCTGGCAGGGATGGAATTTGATCGTGAAAATTATCAGGAAGCATTGCGATATTTAAAAAAATTAACTGATATATATCCGGAAAGTGAGCTCCTGGTTTCTGCCCAAAAAATGCAAGCGGATTGTCTGATTGGATTGAAAGACTATCAAGCAGCCTTGGATATTTTGAATCAGATAAAATATGGACCTGAAGACCTATGGCAGGAAATTATTTTTAAACGTGGCTGGTGCGCTTTTCAGTTAAACAAATTTGCTCAGGCTGCCAGTGATTTTCGCACATATATTGAAAAGTTTCCCAATGGAGATCTCGCCCCTGATGTTCAATATTGGTTGGCCGAAGCCCTTTTTAATCAAAACAATTACACAGAGGCTTTGGAGAACTACCGAACCTATCTCAAGCGTTTCTCCAATCACCAATATGTCACGGATGCGCAATATGGATTAGCCTGGAGTTTATATCAACTTAATCGCTTTGACGAAGCCATTGATGCCTTTAAAAAACTTCAAAAAAAAACAAAAAATCGGCGCTATTTATCAGACGCTCTTTTGCGTACTGCTGACGCCTACTTTGCTCAAAAAGAATACCGTAATGCTTTAAAGAATTATCAGGAATATCTTAAAAGCTTTCCTGGTGATGAGGAGAGGGATTGGGCGCTTTTCCAGATCGGCATGTGCCATTTCAAACAAGGAGATTATCCAGCTGCACGCCGAGCTTTCCAGAATTTGCTTCGCCAATCATCTTCAGGTGAGTATAGTGAAAACGCCAAATACTTGATTGCTCGCAGTTACTTCATGCAAAATAACTTTGACCAAGCTATCCGCGTATACAAAGAATTTTTGAGGCAGTATCCTCAAAGCGAACTTCAACCTCGGGTTCATTACGAAATTGGAGATTCATATTACAATAAGCATGATTTCCAGCAGGCCATGAATTGGTATGAGCAAGTGATTTCCAGATTTCCTGATAGTCCATTAACCGGTGAAGCAATCAGCGGATTGCAATGGTCGGCTATGCAGCTTGGTCAGGTGGAAAAGGCTTTTCGAGTAGCCGATCGATATATCGAAAAGAATCCTAAAAGCCAGCTCAGCCAGGAGTTATTGCTGCGCCGAGGCGACTTTTATTTTGGCCAGAATCAATACGAGCAGGCCATCAAGGCTTATCAGAATTTTTTAAAGAAATATCCAGGATCTCTAATGGCTCCAAAAGCCCAGTACTGGATTGGATTAAGTTATTTGAACCTGAAGCAAACCGGAGAAGCCAAAGCAGCCTTTAACAGGGTAATACAGCATTATCCAGATAGCGACGTGGTGCCCGATGCTTTGTTCCAGTTAGGTATCATTGCTCGTCAGAAGAATGACCTGAAAAATTCACTTCTATATTTTGATGAAATTTTAAAAGGCAGATTCGCTCGAGGTCAGGATGATTCCTTCGTTAGCGAAGTGTACTATCAAAGAGGCCTCACCCTGCTAAAGAAAGGAGAACGTTTAGCGGCACAAGCTGCATTCAAAAAATCCATTGAAGTTCAAAGCAGTTCTTTCAGCTCCTATCAAGCGCGAATTCAGTTAGCGCGTATCTTAGCCAGCGAGAATAAAATCGAAGAAGCTCAGAAACTACTCAACCTGGTAATTCAAGATCGCAACGATGAATTGGCTGCCCAAGCCCAGAAAGTCCTGGGAGATGCATATTTTAATGCTGGACAGTATCAAAAAGCATTAACCAATTATCTCAGAGTAAAATACGTTTACCAGGCCTATCCTTCCTGGGTGGCCAGGGCATTATTCGCAGCAGGAATGTGTTACGAAAAATTAAAACAGACTGAGCAGGCACGGAAAGTTTATAAAGAACTGGTGGAAAAATTTCCAACCGAAAGAATAACAAACAAAGCTAAAGAACGGTTGGCAGGATTATGAAGAAAGTTATTGCTTTAGCTATAATTTTAATTACTATTTTTTATATCCGGGGTGTGTTTCCGGCTCAGGATACTACCGCTACAAAAAATGCAACCGAAGTCCAAAAAAAATCCAAAGAAAAAATTCTTCCACAACTTCAGTTACAAGAATACACCATTGTTGGATTAGCCAGAATAACTCTTCCACAAAAAACCCGGGGTCAAATCTTTAAAAAAGTTAGTATTAATTGGGTGAATAATCAGGCTGTTTTAGAAAAACCAACATCCAAAATTGATTTTCAGTTCTCAAACATAAAGCCATCCCTTCTTCGTCTTTACCAATTTCCCTGGTTAAATTCACGAATTTATTATGGTTCATTCAATACTCTGGGACTTGAATTGAATTCTCAATTTAAGGTGAACAGTTTTTTGCCTTATTTTACCGCCCAAGTTGCACAAAGCGATGGACATACCGAAAATGCCCAGTGGTCGGTGGCTCAATTAAGGACTGGATTCCATCAAAAAATAGGTAAAGGACATATCTTTCATTCCGGTATCGTCTATGAGTGGAACAAAAAGGGCATCTGGCGCGATTATAAACAACTCCACAGAGATTGGGAGGTTCAGACAGGCTTATGGGATTTTTTTACCAGAATAGAGCAGCGCTGGACGGAGAGGTTTAAGACTCAAATACAAGGACGCTACTTTTTAGACGATCATGAAAATGCGTTTATCTACAAAGATCGTGGATTTAGCGTTTCAGCGGGCGGCAGGTTGGACGTTAAAAATACAGTCGTCGAAGTTAAGACTGAATTTCAGAATTCTGCCATAAAAGTTAGTAATGGAAATCTCACCCAGGATTCAACCATACTCTTTGATCAAGAAAGATTCAAACTCAAATTATTCAACGGTCAATTCACCTTACAACAACGCTTTGGACCATTTAAGGCATTGGCAGGAGTTCTCTATCAAACAGGTAAGGAGGAATTGGTCCTGGAAGGAATCCAGAATAACCCAAAATTTATCCGGCCTGTTGCTTCTTTCTCAATCGGTTCGGAGGGATTGGGAGCCATTCGTGTTGCCTATCGTCCAGCTATTGAATTAACCCGTTTCCGCTCTTTGGTACGAACGCTTCCTTTCATTGATGTGAGGAATTTGCAGCTTATAAACTATACTTCTCGATTTGAATCCGAAGTAAAATGGCAAATCGCCAGCATTTTTCGGTTAAATATCCAAGGAACCATTGTTACTGCAGAAAATTATCCATCTCCTATTTTACCTGGGGATCTTTTTAGAATTGCCGGGCAAGAAGCAGTGTACCCTGGCTGGAAATATGACGTGTTAGAAAAAGTTCAAATCAGCGAATTAAAAGGGAACATCAATTGGCAGTTCGTCCCGAAAATGCAATTGGATCTATGGGTAAATTTACGCAGAAGTGAAATTCAAAAGGCAAAAAACTTACCGGTAAAAGCCATTGGTAATTCCCTTCCTTATTTTCCTGATTTTTCTGCGGAAGGATCTCTGACATGGGAATTGGGAAAAGTCAGCAAGATTCAGTTTTTTGTGAAATACCTGGGTAAACGCTATGATGATCCACTCAACCAGATTGCATTAAAAAGTGTGTTTCTTGCCAATAGCAGGATGGAGTTGGCACTAAGTAAATATATTCGAATCTTTGTTGAAGGCGAGAATTTATTCAACGCCGATTACCAGGAATGGTCAGGATTTACAGAACCTGGTATCAGGGGATATTTTGGATTAAGAATCGTCATTTAATTTCGTTGGATCAATAAAAGACATGTTTAAAGAAAGATTAAATTCAAGATATTTCAATAAAGGATGAGAAAACTATAAATGTATTTTTTTAATTGTATTGAAAATTATCTTTCAGCAATAGGGTATTATATTGTTAATAATGAAAAAAATAAAAATTTGGCAGCTTAAACATATCGGTTTTTGAAGGAGGATTTTATGAATCTTATTTCTGTGCTTGCCAAGGGTGGGTGGTTAATGATCCCCATCGCAGCATTTTCACTCATCGCATTGGGTATTTTTATCGAACGCATCTTGGTATTGCGTAAAGCCAGGATTAATTTAAATGCTTTTTTGATGAAAATTCGTCAGGCTATCGGTAAAAAGGATTATCAAAGCGCATTAATACTTTGTGCTAAAACGCCGGGACCGATTCCCAAAGTTCTAGAAAAAGGGATTCGCTTACACGGTCAGAGTCGGGAAGAAATTAAAGATGCCATCGAAGGTGCTGGACGAAGCGAAATTTACCAATTGGAAAAAGGACTGGGAGCAATGGCGACGATTGCCGGTGTCGCTCCGCTTACTGGATTCCTGGGAACGGTAACGGGAATGATTCAAGCATTTATGCGTATTCAGGAATTGGGTGGAAATGTAAATGCCACTGTCCTGGCAGGAGGAATCTGGGAAGCATTGATCACCACTGCCGCGGGTCTTTTGGTGGGCATCCTGGCACTGTTAGGTTACAATTATCTGGTTGCCAAAGTGCAACGTTTTGTGTTTGAATTGGAGGTCAGCTCAACTAACCTGTTAGAAGCTTTGAGCGAGTCTACTCCAGCGGAGGTGAAAAAACATGAAATTTGAAACCGAAAATAAATTTCTTAACACTTTCAGTTTTTCTTCGTTAACGGATATCGTTCTGCTTCTTCTCATTTTCTTTTTATTATCATCTTCGTTCATCATACAGCCAGGAATTAAAATACAATTACCCAGAACACAAACGGCTGCGGTGCATAGTGAGAAAAGTATTTACGTGACCGTCACACGAGCCGGATCGATATATCTTAACGATAATCAGATATCATTGGGAAAGTTAGGTGCAGAATTGCGGCGATTTCTGGTCAGTGGCGAGAAACAGGTGGTTGTCATCCGGGCCGATAAGGAGGTCAAACTGGATCTTGCCGTTCAGGTGATGGACATCTGCAAAGCTGCCGGCGCCGAACGTTTTCTCATTGCAACACGGCCAATTCGAGAAAGGTAGATGCTATTTCCAAAATCAGTTTCATGGAGCTTTTCCCGGCTTTAGCTGGTATAAAAGTAAATTAAAGACTTTTAGATTGAGATGATAAAGCGATATTTAAATGACGAAAAGATCGTTTCGGTAACCGGAACAATTCTCATACACCTGGTTCTATTTTTCCTCTTTTTCATCATCCATATCGATTTTCGTCCTGTCATTGAAGAATTCACCGAAGTGAGCTTTGCTGGTGGTTTTCAAGCACCTCCTTTAAAACGCGTACCGTCCATTATGGAACAATTGAAAGAAGAACCCCAAGAAGCTATCCAAGAGGAACTGCCAAATATCCCGGAGGAATTAGAACTACCTGAAAGGAGGCAATTGGCTTTGAATGAAGAAGAAATATTGGAAAAGATTCAGCCGGAACCGGAAAAATTTGTGAGACCTGGCAATGTTGTAAAAAAAACGCCGGATATGAAACCACCCCTAACCAGATACAAAGACACTGGTCCCACTTTCACCCGGCAGGAGAAACAAATCGAACGCGGCTTGTTTCGGAAGCAGCTTGATGAAAAATTATTACAGGGCACCCAAAAAGTCGATATCAATGTGGAGAGGGACTTTGAAATCGACTGGCAGGGGGAGATCAAACGAGAAATTTATCAAAAACGGCTTCCGGAATTTCCCCCGGACGTGCAGCGGGAAGCTACTATAAAGATTCAATTCACTGTTTTACCCAATGGACTGGTAGGTTCGGCGGTCCTCCTGCAAAAAGGTGATACCAAGTTAGAAAACCTGACACTGGAAGCCTTTAAAACATGGCGTTTTAACCCCCTACCCGATTACGTGGAACAAGTGCCGCAAACAGGCATAATCACGTTTCATTTTAAACTAAAGTGATACTAATTCACATTAAAGTTTCCCAGACAAATTTTTATAAAACAAGCCAGATCATACCAGACCTGGCTTGACATGTTTCCGTTCACAATTTTACAAAGGGAATCATAAAACCTTTCTAATGAATACGCGTATCCTTGCCTCCCTGCCACATGTCGGCGTTGTCACCTAACTTCTCTTTCAGCGGTTCAGTTGCACGAGAAAGGCGTTCTATGATTTCCTGTGACAATTGCAAAGATACTGCTTCAACATTTCTTTGTACTTGTTGAGGATTTCGGCCACCGACAATAACAGAGGTTACTCCGGGCTGGGCCATCAGCCAGGCTAAAGAGATGTTCGCCATGCGAAGTTGGAGCTCCTCCGCAATGGCACGGATTTTCTCGACGGCGGCAAAAGTTTCTTCTTCACAACCAGGTTCACCATGCCGCGTTTGAGACCGTTGGCTACTAAAATGCCGCGTTCTGGCCCGGTCGTCCGGAACTTCTGCAGCAGTACGAAATTTCCCTGTGAGCAAACCTTGCATCAAAGGAGAGTAACACAATACCGCAATTTCATTTTGAATACAAAGGGGCAAAATCTCATATTCAATTGCACGGAACAACAAGTTATAGGCCAACTGATTGCTTCGCACGGCATATCCGCTCCTCAAGAAAGTCTGCATATCCTGTACGCCAAAATTTGATACCCCATACTCTCGAATTTTTCCTGCTTCTTTCAATTTTTCTAAAACATCCAGCGTTTCCTCAACAGGAATCTGTGGATTTGGCCAGTGGAGTTGATACAAATCGATCCAATCGGTTTTCAAATTTTTTAAACTCCGCTCACACGCTTCCACCAACAAATCTGGTTGGTAATGTTCAGGAAGAACCTTTGATGCGATAACAATTTTGTCGCGAACGTGCCCCAGAGCTTCGCCTATCATTTCCTCCGAGGCACCGTTTCCGTAGGCTTCGGCAGTATCGAAAAAATTAATTCCAGCATCATAAGCCGCCTGCAAGGCTGCCAGAGAATCTTTCCGGTTCTGCGGTCCCCAGTTAAATCCACCAACAATGGCCCAACAGCCAAAAGCCATAACGGACACTTCAATATCGCTTTTACCCAGTTTCGTATACCTCATTTTAACTCCAATTTATTTATCCCATATTTTGCAATAAAATTTTGATTTGAAATTAATTTTAGTATTAACAAAATATTAAATGTATAAGGCTTAAAAATCCCATTTTACTTTTTCACTTAAATGAAAAATAACAATAAATTAATTAGTGAAAATTGGTGTTAATTCGTGGATAATGCACAATTTGGGTTTATCATTCTATCACCATTAAGACCACGAATTTTTATCCGATGTTTATTTTTATACTCAAATCTGGCATTCATCTACAATCCGTTTTGCTTCCCTTTTCAATTTCATCGCAAAATCATTTTGGCGTTTTAAAGCCTTCTCAAGTGCCACTAATGTATCATAATACAATTCCCAACTCCGGCGCTCTTTCTCATATTGCTGTCTCAGCGGACTATTTTCCCCCTCTACAAAGTGAAGCACTCGCGATATGCGTTCCGCTCCATTGGTAACAAAGTTAACTCCCGACGAAGAATCCCCATTCTGAAAAAATGAAAGCGCCTTTAGAGCAAACCGGAGATAGACAACTGTTTTTGGAATACGGGAAATAAAACACCCGGTGAAGGGATCTACTCGTTCTTTAATTCGCCGATAATCCGAATCCAGCACCCGGGCGTAGTTAGAAAAATACAAAATCCGGATATAATCACCGATAAGTTTTCCTACCTGAGATGCATTAATGGCTTCCTGGGCAAAAGCTTCTTTGTCATGCCGCATAATCAGCCCATCTTTATGCAGATACGCTAATTGTACATCGGATCTGATCATCGTTGAAAAAAGGTAGGCCTGATCTTCAGCCCGCCCAAAAAAGGAAGGAGTAAAAGGTCTAAACTTTTTAAGCGCACCTACCAATATTCCATTAGTGCCGCCGGTAACATGAATCCTTTGAATACATTGAGTTTTTCCGTCTAATCCGTTGGAGCCATAGCGGGTCATCATCTCGGCGCGGGTAGAAAGCGCCTGCGGCAACTGGCTGAAAAAAATATATTCATCTGGATTCAAAGAACGATCCGGATAAGGAACATCCGGCGTAAAAAGCGAATTCCTGATATCCTTCTCATTGACCAATGCACCGGCAATCATCCCTAACTCGACCGGCTGCCCAAAAGCATCAACACCTTTCGCGTTCCACAGAGGCGTCTGGAAATGTTCAAAGGCCGATAACCCGGTCTCTTTAATCAGTTCCTCCTGGGGAAAAACCTGGTCGAGATCAATCTTGAAAGTAGCTTTTACCTGGGGATCAGCAAAGATGGACCAGAATACAGAAATAGCCTTTAAGAAGCTGTAGTGGCGACCATATTCACCGTCCACTCCAAAAACCTGAAAGACATTTTCATCATACCGTTCTGAAAAAAAATTTTTAGCGGCAGGTTTAAGAATTTTCTCAACAATTTTTTGCGTATCATCTTCGGTAAATACAAAAACATTCAAATGCCGGAAGCTGCCCTGTTTTGCCAATTCCTCCTGCAAATAAGCCCTGGCAATTTGATGAAGAAATGGATGGGTCACAGAAACGGAAAGCACACAAGTTAATTTCTGATGAGGCGCCACATTACCGCGCTTCTTTTCAAATTCCACAGCCTGTTCCAATCCATTCAGACCATAGAGAACCTCGTTATTTTCTGGTGCCACACCAACAGGGATGGGATGATCATACCAGAACTGTTGAGGTTGACCTGAATTTTCCTGCAATATGTTTTTCACAAAATCGCTTAGTGATAATTCTTTCAGGGATTTTGTAGCCGAAGGCACGGTTAATAATACATTGGAGGTGAATAGAATTTGCCTGGCGGGATTTTGAATGGTCTCCTTTGCCGTTTCAGTGATACGAACTGTTCTTTTCTGTCGCAGCAATCGTTCATGCTGTTTAAGATCGGCCAACACTCCCTGTGCTTCCGGGAAAAAGACAGCCCAGAGTTTCTCTCTGGTTTCCAGCTTATTTTTCAAATTATTCGCATTCAAACACCATTCATAAAGCGATTCGAGTTTTTCTGAAAAATCAGATTCTTGTGCAGCGGTTTTTTCAATCTCTCCTGGAATCACATCGATGCCGTTGAGATAAAATCTGGCCACATCTCCCCACTCGGGTAACTGAGACATTTCCTTTAAATAACTATAAGCGCGGGAATAATCCGGGTGCCGGGATCCTGAGAGAACAATGAGAAAAGCAATGGTAAGATTTTTCGCCACATTCGAAACATCTTCATCATCGACATTCAAACGGAGGCCACCGGAAATAATTTTGAAACCTTCTCCATCATTATCATCTGTGATGAGTTTATATAAAATAGTCTCAAATTTCCTTCTCATGTATTAGACTCCTCATTTCAAACACATAACAGCAATCCATAATTGAATATTTGATAAATGAATTTACAAATTAAGCAATGAAGGTGGTGGATATGCAAATTAAATGTGAAAAATTATT
>CAYLYM010000123.1:0-8629 GCA_964387645.1 uncultured Calditrichaceae bacterium
ACGCTACTTTTACAAATTGCTAAAACCCGATAGATTTCTCATAAAATAAAAGGGAAAATTGTATATCAATATATATCTAAATTATCTTTCCCTCACATATAGCAGCAAATGTTTTCCTTTGAAGAGCGTTACTACAGCTCTGGTTTAACACGCCGCCAGATTTGCCCATGTGTTAATTAGCAAATATAATAGTTTAAATAAAAAATATCTTCCCCAATTACCCAGTTTTACGAAGGTGCTTCGAACGTACAACGTCAAACCATCGCCAACTACTTTTTATCTAAATAAAGGGGTAATTTCTGGGGGTTAAAACACTTCAAAGAAGTTGATTTATTTTATAAATGAAAACATTTCCTGGTATAATTATTGAGATAATGATTTTCTACCTGTTATTGAAAAAATAGATTTTTTTATATTAATATTCCTGGACAGGAGTCGATTAATAAACATGATGATTAAAAAATTAATTTAATTAGAATAAGGGATGAATTTAGTTTGAAGAATATTTCTCTTCCACGGAGATTGTCCAATACCATCAGTTTATTATTTGTTATTTTTTATTTAGTAGCTGCGGTTCTCGTATACAAAATTTTTATGAAATATGTAGAAGAACAATACTACAGGCGAATTACCACAGTCATAGAGACTATTAATATTTTAAATGAAAATTCAAAACAGAATTTGTCCATTCGTTCTAACGAATTTATTCATCATTTAGCACAAGAACATGGTTTGAATTTTTTAATAGTGGTCGATGAAGAAGGGCAATTAGAATCCCTGCTTTTTTCAAAAACCCAGATTCCGGATTCGAACATGTTCAAAATTAAAAATTTAACTTGCTCTTCTCTTAGTTCTGAAGTCCAGATATTGAGAGAGGATCGCTCTCAACATTTAATTATTTATCCTATAAATGAATTAAATAACAATACAAATAAAGAATTTCTCATAGCGGGATTTAATTCCACTCCTCTCCGTAACTTTAAGATGAATGCCAGTATAGTTTCTCTGGTACTGAGTCTGTTTTTACTTTTGGGAGCTTTAGTTTTTATTAATCAGTATAGTAAGAAATTGTTCAGCCCGATTAAGGATTTAATGGAAGGTACCGAACAAGTTTCAAAAGGTAATTTTGAGTATCAGATTCCGGTGAAAGAAGAGGATGAGATTGGACAGCTTGCACGGAAATTCAACGAAATGATTTTGAAGCTGAATTATTTTCATAAACAAAAATCTCTTTTAAATAAAAAGTTACATGAATATAATGCAAAGTTGGAAGAAAAAATAAAAGAGAGAACACGCCAATTAAAAAAGATTCAAGAAGAAGTTCTTCTTATTTTTCATCAAATACCTGTAGGTTTACTTGTTGTAGATCTTGAAGGTATTATTTTATGGTACAACAATGAATTTTTACGATTACTTGAAATTACTGATAAGCATTCTCTGACCAATTTGCATTTTCAGCATGTTCCGGAGATTGTAGAAGTTGGTTTAGCCAAAATCATCTCGTCTATTTATAAGAATCCCGAGAGACAAGTTATTCAAGAAAAATTATGGTTCCCTGAAAAAAAGAAGGAAAAAATTACCGAAATTGTTTCTCAACCTTTGATACGTGATGATGATGAGTTAGATGGAACTATTTTTATCTTAAAAGATGTGACTCGCGAAATTAGTCTTGAGAAAAAAATGATTCAAGACCAGCGGTTAGAGAGTGTGGGTACCATTGCAGGAGGGATTGCTCATGATTTTAATAATATTTTAGCTGTAATTTTACCTACGGCACAATTATTAAAATTAAAGCTAAAGGATTTTCCGGAATATTTTCATTATTTAGATGCTATTGAACGGGCTGCTGAACAGGCTTCAACGCTTTCCAAACAGATTTTAGCCTTCTCACGTGGTGGAAATCAGGAAAATTTTGAGATTATTAATTTGAATAATGTGATTGAAGAATTTGTAAAAATGTTCCGCAGGGTTCTGGATCGGAAGATAAACTTACATGTTGCATTAGATAACCATATCCAGAATATCAAAGCAGATGGAAACCAGATTGAACAAATATTAATGAATCTTTCTATTAATGCACGTGATGCTATGCCTTCTGGGGGTGATCTTTTTATCCGTACATCGACAGTTGTTGTAGGGGAAATTGGTGAAAATGAATATGATTCCAGATTGAAACCTGGCAAATATGTACGCCTTGAAGTAGAGGATAACGGTAAAGGAATACCTCCAGAAATTATGGATAAAATTTTCGATCCATTTTTCACAAGTAAACGGAAGGAGGAAGGTACCGGACTCGGTTTGAGTGTTGTTTATGGAATCGTCAAAGCTCATGAGGGAGTTATCAGTGTGAAATCGCAGATAGGGAAGGGAACACTTTTTACCATTTATTTTCCTGTAACTGACGAGCAATTACAGAAGAAAGAATCGGAAAATATGGTTTTGGAAAGCGGTAACGGTACTTTGCTCATTGTTGATGATGAAGAAATGATCCATGAAACTTTGACAGGAATGTTGGAGAATTTGAATTATAATATTATTTCAGCAAAAAATGGAAAAGAAGCTGTAGAAATTTTTAAGGAAAAACAATCCGAGTTAGATGCGATTATTATGGACATTCAAATGCCCGAAATGGATGGGGTAGAGGCTGCTCAAAAAATTCTTACTATTGATCCCGAAGCATGTATTATTTTCACCTCAGGTTATGCTAATGATAAGCGTCTTTCTGAATTAAAAAAATTAGATCAGGGATTTTTTTTAAAAAAACCTTATAAAATTGGAGTTCTGGCCGATATTATTAAGCGAGCTTTAGAAAATAAAAAAGTTAACAGTTAAAGTTGGGAATGTTACAGTGATACTCACAGGGAGGTGAGCTAATATTACAGGGAAGTGAATTGTAGCATTCCCATTTTCCTTTTTATGCTGACTTAATACTCTTTTTGATTTTAATTTTACCTTATTTAAAATGTAATTTTATGAAATTTGACTTTTGGGAAAAAACACGATTTTCATTATTTTTTCGGAAGGAGATAGGTTTTAGAAGAACAGCATTTTGTTGACTTTTTAGTGAGAGTTGGGCATCCTGGGTATTTTCGAATCGCCAGGTGTTGATTCTGCAGGAATTGTATAAAATAAACAGTAATTATTAGTTTGAAGATATTTTTCACTGACACGAATCAGGTCAATTGGCTGAATTGTTTTGAACTGCTCATAAATTTCAAAGAAGAATTCAGGCGGATAATGGTTAAATTCATTCAACCCCAGAAAAAATGCCTGGTTTTCCCGACTGGCTCGTCTGCGTACCAGTGCTGCTAAAATACTGTTCTTTGTTCTTTCAACCAATTCCGGATCGATTTGAGATTTTTTAAATTTTTCTATCTCTTTTTTAATACCATATATCGCGGGCCAAATTGTCGATTTTCCAGTACCCATGTAAGTATAAATGAAAAAACGGTTTTTCCAGGAAGAAATTTTACTGCCCAGTCGGTAAGCCCAACCTTTTTGCTCTCGCAGCGAAAAAGCAATTTGATTATTTAAAATCTGGTTCATGACCATAAGAGCTGTATAATCTTCACTATGGGCATTAAATGCATAGCCAGCATAGATATAAGCTTGCCGTGATCCGATTTTCAGGCTATCCACTTCATTGCCGGATGTTAAAGGAATTTCAGGTATCTGAACGTCTTGTTTAGTTTTTGGCATTTTATTTAAGACTTTCTCAATTGCTGAGAAAACCTTTTGCGAATCTAAACTGCTTACGATGGTTAAAATGGTATTTCCTGCGGAAAAATATTTTTGGTGGAATTGTTTTAGATCCTTTAATGTGATTGAAGTGATAGATTCGGGTGTTCCACTCACAGGTTGTGCCAATGGATGTTCAGGGCCAAAAAGCATCTGAAAGAATTTAACCCGGGCTATTTCTGAAGCACTTTGCAACTTTCGTGCTGCCAAACTGAGCATTTGAGATTTAATTTCCTTAAAATATGGATCGAATTGAGGATGCAATATATTATCTGCAATAACCGCCAAAGCGGTATCGAAGAATTGGTCCAACGTAACAAAACGAATATAAGAGTACTGAGGAGTATTGTAATAATCATCATAAGGGATAAATTCCCAGTCGTGCGTTTTACATTCTGCGCCTATGCTCTTGAGTGTTTGCTGAAGTTTTTTTTCGGGAAAATTTTTAGAAGACTTAAACAGAATATGATGGAGGAAATCTGCGATGCCTGTTTTACCTGCAGGTTCCCAGGCACTGCGATTTTTAAATAAAAAGTGAAAGGCTAATACTTCGTTGTCTGCGCTGTAAAGATGAAGAACAGTTAATCCGTTGTCCAAAACTTTACGATATATTTTCCCTCTGCCGGATTGAACTCTTTGAACCGATTTTTGAAAATACTCCACCGAAATTTTTCCCGGCCAATTCACTTTTTTGAAGAGGATTTCTGGTTGGTTGAAGTAGCGATAGTAATTTCGAATAAAAGTAGAGACTTTATCTGCGGGTGTTTGTAAAAGAGCCGGAATGGTCTTTTCAAAAGCATCTTTTCCTCCCACTGTCAGCTCTTGAGCCTTCAAAAAACCGTAATATAGGATTTTCTCAGTTTGTAATATTTCCGATATGGCTAGTTCTTGTTGAATAAGTTTAAATTCATTTTTATCCAATGAGTAATTCTGGAGCTTCTGGAATTCATTTAAAGTGCAATTTTTAACCAGATTTTCATTTACTCCGGGTTCAGTAGTTATTTTTAAGGTGATAAATGCAAATTCAGGATGATATTCATAGTTTGTTTGGATCTTTTTAATTTTTAGTTGTTTGTTGTTTTTTAAGTTATTTACGAGAAAACCATTTTCTTCATTCAATATCAAATCCATAAAATATTGAAAATTCAAAAATTCATTTGAATAGAAAATGGGAGCGGGTAGACGCAAATAAATTACTTGTTCTTTCTCTTTTGTTTCAGTATAAAAAAATGGAAAGGTAGTAGTCAGAACAACTTTTCGTGGGGGCAGCGGTCGGGCTTTTACTTTGCCAAAATATTTTTGTAGTTGAAATTTTATTTTATCTTGGTCAAAATCGCCAATAATGATCGCAATCATATTATTCGGACTATAAAATTGATGATAATAATCAACCACCATTTTTCGGGTCATGTGGCGGACAGTCTCGATGGTTCCAATGACAGGCAACGAGTAAGGCGGATTTTTATAAAAAGCCTTACGCAGACGAAGTTCTGATTGAAAATCGGGATTTTCACCGTCCTTGCTGATTTCTTCTATAATAATTCCCTTTTCTTTCTCAAATTTATTTTCCGGGAATATAGAATTGAATAGCATATCCGAGATGATATCCAGGGCATGGTCAACTTGGTCTTTGTGGTTCAAAGCCATATAGGTTGTATAGTCTTCTGACGTTTGTGCATTTAAATATATACCATAGTAATCTAATTCATTGTATAATTGTTTCTGAGTACGCCTCTGGGTTCCGTTAAAGATCATATGTTCTAACATGTGTGAAACACCGTTATTTTCAGGTGTTTCGTTTCTCAAACCTGTTTTTACCACAACGACGGTGGCAATTAAAGGGCTTGTATGATTTTCTACCAAAATAACTTCAAATCCATTTTGGAATTTGTGATATGAATATTTTGGCAGAGTATAGGTGAACTCAGCTTGTATATTAGAAACGATCCATAGTGCTGTGAAGAATGTGAAGAAATAAATTGAAAAAATTTTCATTGTAAAGCTCTTGATATTTTTTCAATGCGATGTTTTATTGAAGGGTGACTGTAAAACAGAATTTCTACTATCGGATGTGGATCTCTGTCGGCTAAATTTAATTCAGCCAGTTTTAAGAGACTTCTCTTGAAAACTTCTGGATTTCCGGTAGACTTAACCGCGAATTGGTCTGCCTGGTATTCAAATTTGCGACTTATATAATTACCTAACGGTGTAGTGAGAATACTATAAAGGTAAAAGAGCAAAGCCAGGTATGGTAATGCCTCCAATTGATGGGGTAAGAGGTCAAGAGAGGTGGTAGTCATTTGATAGATTTTAAAGACTGTAAAAATACCCAGGAAAGAAAGAGTACTGCTGAAGAAAATACCCTTAAGTAAATGATGGTATTTATAATGTCCGATTTCGTGCGCAAATATTGATTCTATCTCGTCTTCAGTGAAATTTTGGAGAAGTGTATCACCTAATATTATTCGCTTGCTTTTACCAATGCCTGTGAAAGCTGCATTGGCTTTTTTGGTTGTCTTGCTAAGATTGAATTGGAAGATACCTGTAACTTTAAAATGCCAACGTTCAGCAAAAGATTTTATTCGAGCGGCTAATTTCTCATTCTCCAGCGGAGTAAATTTGTAGAATAAAGGGAATATAATGATAGGCGCCAGATGTGAAAGCAGAATCCCGAATAAAAGTATAAAAAGCCATACCCAGATCCACCAGCTATCAGGATAATTGAGCAAAATTACATAAAAAATAGTGAGCACAATAAAGCCTAAAATAATACCTATTAACAGTCCCTTGGTTTGTTCGAAAATCCAACTGCTTAATTTTTGATTTGTAAGATTGAATTTTTTCTCAATAATAAATCCGGAATAAAAAGAAAAGGGAAGATCGAGAGTGAATTTTAATAACCCGATGATCAGAGTAAAAATATAAAATTGACTGAGGTCGGTTGAACATAATTTATATGCTAAATTAGCAAAAAAATAATTGAAATTTAGTGAAATAATGAAAAGCCAAAAAAGTAGATCAATAAAAATTTGAGAAAGTGATATATATAATTTGATGCGATTGTATTTTTTAGCGTCTTTCCTTTCTATCATCGGTTTTATTTTATCCTCAAATACGGTTTAAGTAGTCTAACCAAAACTTCAATCTGGAGCTTCATTTTATTATTAAAACATTGTGGATTAGCATATAAACATGTTTCATTGATACAAGATTCTAAAGGTTCACGGCAATTTTGTTTATAGTAGTAGTTTGGAATAGGTTCATAGCTGGATTTGATTTCGCTTGTCTGAATAGGTGTTTTGTCCCTTAGTTGAGAAAGATAAATCAATTCTTCCTCCAGAAAATCTCTTACTTCTTTCATTTCTTCTGCATTTAACCCTGAGAGCAACGAAAAGATATCTTCTTCGTCTTGAATTTTTAATAAAATCTTGCCGAAAAGAAAAAGTTTAATATTTTTCATTTAACTTTCAAACAAAATTAAATTAACATAACTAAATTTATAAATTCAATATTTAGACAATAATTTATTTATATCATCTTTTTTTCCTAATAATACTAAAATATCCCCTTTTTCAATGATTGTCTGGGCAGTAGGCATAACAACTTTCTGTTTCGGAACATTTAATTCTTTTTCATCCAAAAATTGTTGTCTTTTTACTATAATCAGATTAAGTCCATATTTCGACCGTAGTTTTAGTTCCTCCAGGGTTTTCCCAAGGAAGATTTTAGGAGCTTCTATCTCTACAATAGTAAATTGGTCAGCAAGATAGAAGATTTCTTTTAGTTTGGGATGCATGAGCGTATAGGCTAATTTTTCTCCCACCTCTCTTTCTGGTAAAACTACTCGGTCAATTCCAACGGCATTTAGAATTTTTTCTTCAATATTGCGTGTAGCACGGGTAATAACAGTGGGTACTCCAAGTTGTTTTAATAAGACTGCCGTTAAAAGGTTAGATTCAAAATCTTCACCAATACAAACAATTGCTACATCTACCTCGTGAATACCCTGTGCAATGAGCGCATTTTCATCGGTACTATCTAATCGCACAGCCACGGATACATAATCCTGAATTTCTTCAACGCGTGACATGTCTCGATCCACGGCAATGACTTCTGCACCTTTCTCAGTTAAAGATTTGGCAACACTTTCGCCAAAAGCACCCAATCCTAAAATAGCAAACTTTTTCATCTCTTTTTAATTGTTTTAGTTCACAAAAATATAATTTTAAATGATAATCAGAACAAACTATTTATTGTAAACAAGAAGTAAGTAAAGCTGAACTTTAAATAAAAATAAATTTGAATCAATTGAAATTTTATTGGTTTGTTTTTAATTTTCACAGTCAAGAATAATTCTTCTAGGAACTCTCAGATGCCTGAGGCAAATTTGATAAACGATGTTTTCTCATTATGTATGATTCCGAATTTACTCGCTTAACTAAATTTTTAAATACCTGTTAATAGCAGAAGAAAATTTTTTTCCTTATAAATTTTTCAGCAATATACATTAATTAACTACTTTCCAACCTATTTTTGCTATTTATCATTCAGGGTTTTGTTTGCAATTATTGTAGACGAAAATTTAGTTTAAGGATTATGCTACTAATACCTAATGGGGTAAAATATCCAGTCAGAGCATTAATAAATAACCATGAAAGAAAAGGAGATACTTGTATGTTTGAACTAATTTGGTTAAATGTTTTTTTAAAGTTTGTTACAAAATAGTGTTGAATGCCTGTTCAAAAGATTTTTCCGCATTATACTACTAAGATTTCTATTTGAACCAGTGGTTATTCAAATATTTTTTCTCATTAAAACTATTTTTCTAAGTTGATTCAGGTTGAATTGCGTCAGAGCGATGCCTGAAAAAGTAACTAACATACCAATAATG
>CAYLYM010000123.1:8729-11499 GCA_964387645.1 uncultured Calditrichaceae bacterium
CAGGTTGAATTGCGTCAGAGCGATGCCTGAAAAAGTAACTAACATACCAATAATGGTACGTATTTGAATGAGTTCTCCATACACAAGATAATCAAAAATGATTGCCACGATAGGTGTAATGTAAATAATCAGCGAAAGAGTAATGGCGCTCAATTGTTTTAAAAGCCAATAATATAGAGCAAAGGCCAGAGCCGAACCTATGGCACCAAGGTATATGACCGCTACTATAACTCTTAAGTTGAAATGAATCTGATTAACATTCTCCAAGATCATGCCAAATACTAATAATGAAAAAAAACCCAGTAACATTTGGTTAAACGTTAAAGAAATAGGATTTATGCCAGGTAGATATTTTTTAACAATAACTACAGACATGGCTCCTCCGGCTGCGCCGATAACAATTGCCAGAGAAGCAATAATTACTTTTTGATCAAATTGGGTGATTATTAATTGATCATAAAAAACAATAAAAATGCCTGCAAAACCCAAAAGCAAACCTAAAAATTTTACCCAATGAAAGGCTTCATTTCTAAATAGAAAATTAGCCCATACGGCGGTAAATATAGGAAAGGTAGCGAAGAATATTGCAGTAATTCCAGCGGATAAATATTGTTCTCCCCAGTAAATCAAACCATAATCGAAGGTGTACATGAGAAACGCACTGAGAGCTAATACACCAAAATCTTTTCGCTTAACCCGTATAGAAACACTCATAATACGTGTGTAAAGGAATAACAGTACCAGAGCAAAAGCAAATCGGAAACTGGCGCTCAAAAAAGGGGGTAACCCCTCTAAACTCATTTTAATAGCTACCCAGGTTGTTCCCCAGACAATGCATAAGAATATGAAGACTAACAACTGCATTGAACATCCCTCATTGGTTCTGAATGAATTCAACCTTTTCCAACAAAATGTCTAAAAAAGAGTACCTTACGATCCTTTGCCATGCTAAGTAATTGATGTGCATCTGTGGTGTTACTTTTTAATAGTTTTATTTTCCCAAAATAAAAATATGATGAAGCTGGTAATCTAGCTAAAGAAATACGTTTTTGGAAAAGTTTTTTCCCATAACCGAATATACGTAAAGATATTTCTAAACACACAAGTATCAGTAATGGGAATAAAATTAAAAAGATTCGGAAAATAAATAATTTTTGTGTAGATAATACTGTTTCCTTTCCAGAATTCATTTTCCTTGATTTTGGATATTTTGTCTGGGCAGGTTGTTTTTGGACCATACTTCTGAAGTTTTCTGTAAATATAGAACGATCGTGTTATGAATGCAATTCGCCTGGGAAGTTTGTTGCCCGTTGAAAGAATTTTAAATTAAAAATAAACTTGATAATTAGCGAAAGTTTAATGCAAATTTTAATTTGATAAGAGCATAATGAGCAAAGGAAGTATAATATGTTAGAAATCTATTTCATTCGTCACGGTGAAACGGTTGGCAATAAAGAAAATCGTTTTAGAGGGCGTCATGATTTTCCACTAAATCAGAATGGTATTCGGCAGGCTGAATCTTTGCGGGATGCATTAAAGCATGTTCAATTTGATGCCATTTATAGCAGTCCGCTAAGCCGGTCTCTGAAGACTGCTGAAATTATTGCGGATAATCGATCACCAGTTATTCTTGAAGAAGGATTTACAAACATTGCACTGGGTGAATGGGAAAATAAACCAAAAGCATGGGTGCGGAGAACTTACCCTGATTTATGGCAAATTTGGAAAACAGAACCCGAGAAATTGTCGTTTAAGGGGATGGAAACATTGACCGAAGTTCGAAAACGAGCGTACGAAACATTGGTAAAATTGATAAATCGTCATCAGAAAGGAAAAATTGCGATTGTTTCACATCGTGCAGTTCTCAAGCCGTTATTTGCAGCTATGCTGAACATGGCAGAACCCTATTTTTGGAAAATTCAGGTCGACACTGCATCTTATAGCATTGCTGAATATCGTAATGATAGAGGATTTACTTTCACCATTATAAATCAAAATAAGCATCTGGAAAATTTTTTCCGGGAGGATTTGGGATAAGAAATTAGGGATGATTTAATTGTCCGAAAGAAGAAATTAGACTGGAAATATTTTGAATATACCTATCTTACATATTTATTACCCTCGTAATACTATTAAACGAACATTAAAACCAGCGGACATACGTTCAAGAATTATTGCACAGTTGATTGATGGAGTGGTGTTGGGTGTAATTATTTCAGGTCTTTTGCTACTTTTTAGCAAAGGGAGATTGTATTCTCTTTGGATTTCACCTATTATTCCTATTTATATTGTGCAAACCAGTTACACCTATATTCCTTTAGTCTCTGATTGGTGGTGGGGAGGTTATTATATCAAAATTAGCCTTCCCTTTATTGCCGACTTTTTACTGGCTTATCCTTCACCTTTACAATGGTTGGTTTATATTGCTTATTACACGTTGTTTCATTATTTCTGGGGGCAAACTCCCGGCAAAATGATGAAAGGTCTGGTGGTGCTTACCATAGACCAGCATCCTTTAACTTTCAACCAAAGCTTAAAACGTTGGTTCATGTATTTAATCTCTCTGATTCCATTTGGAATAGGATTTTTTTTAACAAGCCATCGAGAGCAATTTAAATCCTGGCACGATCGGCTAACGAGGACCAGAGTTTTTTCTTTTGATACCTTTGATTCGGTTGTTTAATAAGAATAGATAAACGTTCTTTTTTATAAAGGAAACCTTTGATTTAATCGACAAAAATTTCTCATTGTAAAATAATCAAATAATCCC
>CAYLYM010000124.1:0-11236 GCA_964387645.1 uncultured Calditrichaceae bacterium
GAAGCTTTTACGTATTTTTTAGCTTCAATCATTATCACATTTTTATTCCAGCCTTCAACCTCAACTCTTCCATTTGTATTTTGTACATAAACATAACCCTCGGGTTCGAAATCAATCTTTTTCTTAAAAGTTTCTTCTAAAGTAGCAGCGACAATAGGTGGTACAATAATAAGAACAAGTACGGTTATACATATTATATTTATCAAGGAAGAAATTTTCATTTTTCAATCTCCTTTTTATACAAGGTTATTCCATAATGGATCGGATCATCTGGCGGATCATCATTCCAGTCGTTATAACTGTGTGAATTATCCGTAACAAAATGTAAGACATAATCACCTTTATCCAGCATGATGATTTGATCTACCAGACGGTTTTTTCGTGCCCCACCAGCCCAACGAGTTTTACTATAAGTCATCTCCCATATTCTCTGCCCATCTTTTTCATTTTCGATCCAACCATAATCGTACATCTTGTCCCAGTCACCTTCGCCAATAGCATAAATCCTGACTCGTGTTTCCTTATCCAATGTAAAACGCTTTTGAATATGTTGTCCATCTCTTACTCTGGTGATTTGTGAAATCACATTATCTTCATGTAAACTTTCTTTTAGCCTTTCAATTTCCTCGCCCCTATATTTAGGATCAGCTGGATAAATAGTAATACCCCAATTTGTGGGATTATAAGGATATTTAGCATTCCAATCTTCATAAGAATGAGAATCATCTGTACGATAATAAACCATATAGGATCCAGCAGGTAGAGTAATTACTTCGTCAATCAATCGATTTTTACGAGCCCCTCCAGCATGACGTGTTCTATCATAGCTCATTTCCCAGACTTTCTCCCCCGTACTGGTATTAATGATCCAACCATAATCGAACATATCCCCATTGCGTCCTTCTCCTATGGCGTAAATACGAATTCGCATCGCTTGATTCAATTTAAATCCTTCACTTACATAAGCATTATCCCCAACCCGAGTTAATTCAACAATTGGTTTTACTTCAATTTTCAATAATTTTTCGATGCTTTCCGGATCATATTCATTCGATACGCCAGTAATGGTAATTCCATAAAAATCAGGGTCAAAAGGTGGATTCGCATTCCAACGGGCAGGTGAATGAGAATCATCCATAGCAAAATATACCCAGTAGTCACCGGGCTTCAAAACCATGGTTTTTTTCCACATTCGATTTTTTAAGGCTCCGCCTGCATATTCTCCTTCTTCAGCAAGTGATTCCCAGATTTTTTCCGACGTGCTGGCATCTATAATCCATCCATAGTCAAATATTTCATCTTCAATACCTTCACCGATAGCATAAATTTCAAACTTGCCAGCTTTTTTTAGCCTGAAACCTTCCTGACGGAAATCTGAGTTTTGCAAATTTGTAATAGAAACTACAGCTTCGGCTTTACGAGCCTTATGATATTTAATCAACGATTCCCGATCCAACACCTCATCCACACCGTCGATCCGAATAAACCAGCGATCTTCATCTTCATCAAACCAATCACCACCTCTGAGAAGCTTGTTTAATAAACGACCTAAACTGAAAAATCCGTCGTTAATTATACCATAATGCGGTGACATAGCACTAAAATAAACTTCATATTTTCCTGGTGGAAGTGTAAGAGTTCCTGAAAATCTTCGATTAAACCGTGTTCCTTTTTCTCTTACAGTATTATCTACCGTCATTCGCCAAACTAATTTGCGATTCCAAGCATTTAAAATCCAACCATAGGCGTACATCCCACTCGGATCCATCATTGGATTAATTTTCCTTTTCCGCTTCAACAATTCTTCACCTGCCCCTTCAGCCTCAATCTTGATATTCTTTTCACTATTTATGGAAAATCCAGCGATTTTTAAATCACCCATACGGATTGGACGGATCTCTACAACATTATTTCGCTGGGCAATAGTAATCTGTAAAAAAAACAAAATTAAAATTATAATTCCCCTTTTCATTCTCTCTCCATACTTAAAAAGGTTGTGAAATTCTGAGAGTGACTACAATATCTTTATCCGAAGAATCAATGCGTTTAGCTATATTCAATCTATATTTTCCTTCGGGATGTGCAATAGCTAATCCTACATCATTTTTAATACTCGTTAACCTAAACATTTTCAACCGATCTAACAAATCATAATCCACGGGTGTTTCCCAAACTTTTCCAAAATCAGTAAAAAATATCAAACTAAAAGCACTTCCGATAAAAGGGATTTGGCTGCTTATAATTCGTGGATGTACTCGATATTCAATGTTAATTAATACCATTGAATTCCCTGAAAAAATTTTATAGGGATATCCCCGAAGTGTACTTATCCCGCCTAATTCAAAATTTTTCTGAATTGGTAAATCACCTTCTGATGAACCCACCATTAAACGAAAATTAAGATTTTCTCCTGTGACTAACGGCCAGTAATGGCGTATTTCCATCAAATACCGATTAAAGTTAAAACACCCTCCCAAACGGCTGGAAGCAAATTCGACTGAGAAATGTGCCAACCAGCCGGTCGTGGTAAAATCTATTTCATCACGATTATCATAAATAACTTCGCCATATATGCTATGCATATTACCTTCATAACCTGTAATCAGTTGATTTGGTCTGAAAACTTTATTTTTTCCGAAAAATGCCCAATTAGCATTATTAGTAAGGCTTTTATACTCATCATTACGATAAGCTAACTTAATTTTGAAAAAAGGAGTATAATACTGGCTTAAATAGAAACTAAAACCTTTTCTTTCGAAATAATCAAAAAAATCTTCTTTAAATAACAAAGCAGAAAGATTGTTTTCAATAACGGATAAACGCCAATCATCTTTTGTATCTGTTAAGGAGTGAACCTCCGCTCCAATTTCGAAACGGTATTCGTATGGATCAAAAAACCAGCGATCCATATTCAATTGAAACCGCATATCCTTCGATTTAAAACCATAACCAATAAATCCGTAAGTGGAGTAACGGCCATACTCTGGAATAAAATCCTTTGGGAAATTTATTCCCAAAAACATTCCTTCAACCCGATTGTATTTAAACATGAAATCACTCCCATGATCACCAAAAGATACTGTTCCTAGTTTATGATTAAATAATGCTTGTTTGAATTTCCGGGTAAATTTCCTATTCTTTCCCAGAAGATTCTCCACATGTGTCTCTAACATTTCCCCATATACCTTTCCATTGTCGTATACATGAATTTTTCCATCTACAGCAGTAATATTGCCTTCAACATATCCTGTATTATAAACATGTACATCTCCTTTTATAACCAATACATCACCTTTAACTTTACCTCTTATGGCCAGATTTCCTTTAATTACCAATATGTGCCCTAAATATTCTTCACCTTTTTTTATAACAGTGTTTTTATCGAATCTATATATTTTTTCATCAGGTGCAGATGATAAATAATTTTCTGTGGCCAACTTAACTATTTCACTTTCATATAAACTACTCGGTGATCCTTGAACATCGACAGGAACACCAAGAGATAGAAAAAGGAAAGACAAAACCACACACTTAATAAAACTTCGCATAACTTCCTCACTTAATTCATTATTGCTAATTCTATTCTTTCCGAATTACGATATACATAAGGAAATAGTTTCATTTTAAATAAATTCAAGATTAAGATAGGCATTAAAGGAAAGAAAGCTATTTCTCAGTCGAGGTTTTCAGTTAAGTAAAAAACAATTAATATTGATTTTTTAAACTGTTTTTATTGAAATAATCTTAATTTTTCTTAAACAAATTGGGCATTTTAATTCAAAATAATAACATCTGATTTTAATCGAAAGAACAATAATAAGGAAAGGATTTCTATATAACAGAAACAATTAACTAAGAGATATTTTGGTGAGTTTCTATATGGTAAAAAAATTTAGTATCTGATAAACTTGACTTAGACTCTAAAACTTTTTTCTTTATCCACTATCATCTTGACCGTGGAATTTTCTTGTTATTTTTTTTCTAATATCTTCCCGGACATATACAATTTCCACTCGACGGTTTTTCGCTCGTCCTTCTGGAGTGCTATTATCGGCAATCGGGCGATATTGAGCAAAACCTATAGCTCGTAAACGGGTAGGATCAATACCAGCATCAATGAAAAAACGGACAATTTCGCAAGCTCTGGCAGCAGAAAGTTCCCAATTAGAAGGATATCGATCATTCTTTATAGGCAAATTATCAGTATGGCCTTCCACATGTATTTGATAGGAAAATTGATTCAATATCTTTGCTAATTTTTTTAAGATCGGTCGAGCACTGGCAGTAAATTCAGCTTCACCTTCTGAAAAAAGAATCATATCGGAAATTGTTATAACTGCTCCGCGCGCATCCAATTTCACAGAGACATTTCCGGCCAACTTATTTTTAAAGATGAACTCCTCTACCTGAGATTTAATATTTTCCAACTCTGCCTGAACTATTCCACCTAACTCATCCACCGCATTTTCTTTAACTTCAGCTTGATGATTTATCATTTCTAGCCCTTCACGTGTCCCCATCTCAGGTACTTGTTGAACACCTAAAGCCGACTTGATAGATTGAAGTAATTGTTTAAATTTTACTGTCTCAACCGAAGACATCGAAAAAAGCAGAATAAAAAAGGTCAGCAACAAACTCATCATATCGCTGAAAGTAGTAATCCAACCGGCTTCTTCTTCGGGCTCATCATCAATAGGGTTTTGTAAACTACTTTCATCCCAATCCATTTTTTACCTATGCCGCTTTTTTCACCATATGTTTTTGTGAAGCCAATTTTTTTTCTACCTGTGCTCTTAATTGACGATCCAGAAAAACTTTCAATTTATCTACCATAATATTGGGATTTTCACCTTCTTGAATGGATAATAAACCTTCTATGATTAATTGCATCTCAAGTGTCTCTGTTTCACTGCGTCGTTTTAATTTGGTGCTCATTGGAATAAAAAAAAGATTAGCCAGTAAAGCGCCATAAAATGTTGTTATTAGCGCAACAGCCATTTTAGGTCCAATTGTTGAAGGATCCTCTAAACCTGCTAACATTTGAACCAACCCAATTAATGTCCCCACCATTCCAAAAGCTGGTGCGTATTTTCCCATTTCCATAAAAATAGCACGGCCTACTTTATGACGATTCTGGACATTTGTAATCTGCGTAGACAATATACGTAACATACTATTTCGTGGTATCCCATCAGAAATCATACTAAGTCCCTGTTTTAATAAGGGATGTTTCACTTTTTTTGCTTCGGCTTCTAAAGCTAACACTCCTTTCTGTTTTGCCAGTAAAGCTACGCGCCGAAGTTCTTGAATAATACCAATATAATTTTGTTTGGAGGTTATAAACACTTTCATTCCAATCCGAAGTACACCAAGAACTTCCTTAAGCGGATAAGCAATGAGTGTAGCAGCAATAGTTCCACCCGCCACAATCATCATCGATGGAACATTAATAAAAATACTAAATTCTCCCCCCATTAAAATTGCAGAAGCAATCAAAATTATACCAGAAATTATTCCAAGAATCGTTGCAATATCCATCATTCATCCTCAGTTTTATTATATACAAAAACTCCACCGCGAATAGGGTCTATAGATTGATGTTTGAGTAATTTTTCAATGATATCATTGGTTAATCGGGTATCTTTCGGTAACAATAAAACATTCGATTCAGAAACCAGGTCCCGGCTAAGAATCATTCCAGGTTGTAATTCGGACAAAGTTACTTTACGATCATTACCGGGTTTAATCTCTTCAAGATATTTAGCAACATAAGCATGGAGAAATGGAAAAAGCCTTCTGTCGAAATAAGTATCTAACTTTTGTTGAACATCGGTAAGCGCAAATGCTGGTGAAGTATATAATCTTTTGACATAGTAAACTGTATCAAAATAATCAGCAATGGCAATTACTCTGGATCCCAGAGGGATATTATTACCAGCCAATCCTTCCGGGTATCCATTGCCATCGTACCTTTCCTGTTGATATTTAATTATTTTTGCAATTTCACGGAAATTGGTTATATCTTCCAGACAAGCAGCACCAAAAACAGGATAGTGTTGTAAAATTCGCTTCTCTTTCTCGGTAAGCTGATTTTCATCTTTTTTAAGAATTGAATCTGGAACAGAAATTTTACCAATTTCATGAATTTTAGCAGCTATACTTATTTGTTCAACTTCCTTACCTTTACCTAAAAACGATTGTGCAATATATCGTGCACATTTAGAAACCCGTATCAAATGATCCTTACTTCCCGGATCTTTTATTTCAATGATATTTTGAATAATCTCGATCGTATCCAGGAATCCTTTCATTAATAATTTGTTTAGTTTAGCTAATTTTTGCGACTGTTTCTCAATCTCAACAGCATTGCGAATAAGTTCAAGATTAGAATTTTCATACAATTCTTCCTGTCGCTTTAACTTAGCGCGAAGTCTTAAAATTTCTTCCTTCAACTGTTCAATGGTAGCCTGTTCTGGGAGTGTAGTTGCTTCCATCCCTGAAGCTCCTCTTAAATTCCATTTTTTTACAGCTATAATCGGAATTCAAAACAACTTCTTGAGTGCGATTATATTTTCATAAGATCGATGTTTTTCTTGAAATAAAATATGAAATAATCCCTGAATAATTAAAATAAAATCATATCATGGAACTGTGCATTTCTTAAAATCAATGATGATGGAAATTACATCTCCTCCAACAATTTCAAATATATTTTAAATCGGAGAAAAAGTAACTGGGGTTTTAAAAATAACACGATCTTAGATATAACAAGGAATAATCGACCAATTTTTAAATGATCAATCGTCTAATTATTTTGAATAACATACAGTTTATTAGATTCTTTCAGATTCAAAATTTATTAAAAAGCCCCGGAATTTCCGGGGCTCCTCCTCAACCTGAAATAATATGGGATTCAGGTTATGCCACCTTAATCTTTATTTGTTTCGATTTAGATTCTTCAGCCTTTGGCAGGTGTACAATCAACACACCATCTTTATATTCGGCGGAAATCTTATCAGCTACCACCTCTGAAGGCAATTCAAAGCTTCGGCAAAATTTACCATAAGCTCTCTCTAATCGATGATAATTCACATCTTTGCTTTCCGTTTCCTTTTTTCTCTCACCTTCAAGGGTCAGAACACCATCTTTAAAAGTGATCTGAATGTCGTCTTTACTCATTCCTGGCAATTCCGCTTTCAGTGTATATTCGTCATCAGTTTCTGTTACATCTACATTGGGATACCAAACAGCAGGTCGATCAAATACCCACCCATCGAGGAAACGAGGACTGAAAAAGCTATCTAACATACTATCCATTTCATCATGGAAATCAATTAAATCTTTAACCGGATTCCATTTAACCAATCTCATTTTTAGATCCTCCTTTTTATTATTTTTAATTCTTTTCAAAAATTCTCTTCAAATTCATTTCTAATAAGGACAATTATCATGCCAACTCAAAATCTAAGCGACGTAAACATTTGTTTATTACGAACATATACCTGTATATTGTCTAAAAATGAGAATAACTCACTCTGCAAGAGAATCAGCCTTATCGACAGACATTTTGAATTTTATTCATAAAAGAAGTAATATCTTCATAATAGATTGTCAATTGAGGATTGGATATCTAGGATATATGTCACTTTGTCAACGTTTTTATATGAAATATCGTTGTTATATTCAAGGATTAATATCAGAAATTAATCTTGCATTAAAAAGCATTATGGTACCATTGAGTTCTAAAGATGAAGTTATTCAGTTTCAATTTGTGTAAGCATTTCTCTCAATAAGAAAGCATTTTGAACGGCTTTACCTTGAGGATGGTTATTGAAAAAAATATATGTCTTAAAAGTTTTTTTCATAATCCGAGAAATTCGGATCAGCCATTCATCCAATTCAGCTTTACTGTACAAATAATCATAACGGGTTGTATTATCCCCCTCCCACCAATTTCGAGAATTCCGTCCATGAAAGCGGACATAACCCAACCGACCAGTGACCCATTCCTGCGGACGCAGTAACCCTCGTAATCCGGGCTGGTCTACGTTGACATAATACAACTGATTTTCTGAAAGAAAATTGGCTATTTCAGGCCTGTCCCATGTCCAATTTCGAAACTCTACAAAAAGAGGAATATCTCCCGCATGATACCTGACTGAAAGAAGGTAATCACGGCTCCCTGGTGTATTTTTAAACGAATAAGGAAATTGTGCTAAAAAACCCGATAATTTTCCTGCTTCAAGAAGCGGTTGTACCGCTTCTAAAAGTTTTTTCATAGCTTCTTCATTATTTCTTCTTATATGAGTGGTTTCCTGATGTACTTTTACTATGAACTCAAAATCAGATGGGGTCTTCTGCTCCATTTGAGCGAATACGGCCGGATGTGGTATCTTATAATAAGTAGAGTTCACCTCTACGGCGCTGAAGTGTTTGGCGTAATAATCGAGCATCTTGCCTTTTGGCAGGTTCTCCGGATAGAACACACCGCGCCAATCTTCATAACTATAACCGCTTGTGCCTATTACAACCTTCGCCATGGTTTACCCTTTGATTTTAAATATCTGAATCACAGGTCCTGGCCGATTCCAATCCGGTTTAAATATTTGTATCGGCTTGTATTTATCAAATACCTCCTGATAAAACTTTTTTTTCTTCAAAAATTCAGTTCGAAGGGGATTGTCCGGTTCCGGGACGGGGTTTTCTAAATATTTTAAATAAGTATCACTATTGAGAATAAGAATCTGGGTGCCCTCTGATTCAATTTCTGAAAGAGATTTAAAAGGATGTGTAAAATTTTCTAAAAGAAATGGATCATCTTTGGCTAATTGATATAGGCTATCAGGTAATTCGGACAGTGTCAAGCGTTTACGAGTGGAAACAAATCGATAAAAGTTTGCCATTGAATCGCGAGCAACTAATTTCTCTTTGATTTCCTCACTCAATAATTGGCTACCTTCACCATAACGGGTAAATCGCTCAAGATCGATTAGACCAATGTCGTAATGATAATGATCATAACATATTTTTTCACCAGGTGGTAAATTTTCCATTATCCATTCGCCAGTCAACTGACGCGTATCCTTTTGCGTATATAAATAATTTAAATATAATATCTTAGGAAAACTAACAATCAATGTAAAAACTAAAACAATATGAACAATTACTTTTTTCTGAGGCCACCGGTTTAATATTTCTCTCACCCAATATCCTAACAAAACAAATAAAGGTGGAAAAATCACCAGAAGATAATCCAATCCTTTTTTTTCCCAACTTCCGACGATTAAAAATGTTGGAAGAATTATCATCACATTTGAAAGTACAATTACATTTCTTTTAAAAAGGGATAAAAAGAGTAGCATGATCAAAATCAATCCGAGCAATAGTTCAGTTTTTATGATAGAAAAAATTTCCCAGATGTACGGAAGACCGGCTTCAAAATTGTAAGCATACTGAGATTGTGACCAGATGGTACGAAATCCCTCAAAAAAATTTTGAAAATTGATCAACCAATATGGTGATCCTAAAAGAAATCCTATTACAACCAAAATTCCCACAACGATGGCCCGAATAAATCTTTTGGAAAATGGCTGATCTTTTTTAATTAAATGTGCCGTAATCAAACCCAATGCTAAAAATCCAGCATTGTATTTGCAGGAAATTGTTAACCCACAGATGATTGAACTTAAAATAAGTTGAGAAATTGACAAATCTTCTAAATTTAGCTTTACCATATAAAATAAAACGATGACTGTACCAAGAACCAGAAAAGCATCAGGAACCATCCAAAAAGTAAAATAGAACAGATTGTAGCAAAAAAGAAAAAGAAGAGAGATGATTAACGCCAGATTTGTTGTGAGAAATCGCCGGATAGTTCGAAATAGGATAATTGTTGCAAACAGCATCGCCAGGGCATTCATGGACCGACCAATTAAATAAAACAGGGTCGGGTCTAACAAGAATTGAACTGCAAAATCAGATGAATTAGAAAACCATCCTACTACCCTGCCTACAAAAAAGTAAAAGCCAAAAATTGCAGCAATAAAATATACGTAAAATGTGGGATAGATGAAGTAGAGTGGTTCCAGCGTACGACGGGCTCCAAAACTTAATGCATGTTTGGCAATAAAATATTCGGTGGAATTATAAACAGAAGGTAATCCGTATTGAATGCCATAGAAACGAATCAGTAATCCGGCGCAAATTAAAACAAGGATATTTCTTTTATCATTATTGGAAAATAATATTTCAGGATAATTTTTTAACATTTGACTTTATAATCCCGATTGAAAAGGAATAAAATCCATTTTCTTCAAATTTGAATCTTTTTTCTCAACGACCTTAATTTGAACATACTTTCTGAACCAGAATCATTACCATTCCCAGACGGATACCCCAATTTTTAACAATCATTCATTACAATAATGATTATATTACATTGCTTATATTTTAATTCCACGTTCATTTATTCAAATTTTTAATGAGAAGACTTATCCAATCATTTTTTGTACATATCTAATATTTTTTCCTCCTGGATTTCCCAATTCCATACTTCTCGGGCTTTAAGACAATTCAAATGAAAATAATTCCAAGATTCCTCGTCGGAAAGTAACCGTTCCATGGCATCGGCAATCTGCTCTTCAGAATTAGAATCGACCAGAAGACCAACTTCAAATTCAGATAAAAAATACCTAAAAGTGGGGATATTGGAGGCAATAACAGGAGTTCCAGCCATAACATACTCAAAAAATTTATTGGGGGAAGCAAAACGGTAATTTTCGCTTGTTGGCTCAAAAATAACCAGGCCACCTCGAGTCTGTTGAGTCTCATTCAACAAGTGATCCCAACTTACTTTTCCTCGAAACATTATCTTTTCCTGTAATTCTAATTCATCAACCAATTGTCGCATGGCCTCTTCCAGTTCACCAAATCCAATGAATTCTAAATATCCATCGTTGACATGTCTCATCGCTTTAATCACCTGGAATAATCCACGCCCTGGTTTAAAAATACCCTGGAACAAAATAGTATTCTCTCTTTCCCGATAGGATTTGGGTTTTAGAATCTCATTCATATTCTTTTTCCTGGGCAAGTTCATTATAATTACAGGCGACGGGATTTCCGGATACATTTTGAGAAAAAGATCTGCGTGAAATGGATTAACGCAAACCATAGTGTCAATAAAACGAATAAAAAATTTTTCGGTAATGGACCAGATTTTTCCTGAAAAAGGTTT
>CAYLYM010000125.1:0-11103 GCA_964387645.1 uncultured Calditrichaceae bacterium
GCTTTGCCCGGGTGATTGGGAATTATCATCTGGTTCCCTCCAGTTGGGTAATGCCGCTGGCTATTTTTATTCCTTATCTTGAACTGGCTATCGGATTGATGATTTTATAATCAAAATCGTATTAAAAAACGATACATCTTATTTTTTACTCCCGTGGATATGTGGAATAAAAAAATCAAATGAAAAAAGTTTATATATTTACAAAATGATTGTAATAAAAAGTTTGTGAATTTTTCATATAAACAAATGATCATTACTACACAGGGGACGATATGATTTGTGAAATAGATTTCTTATTTTTTCAGGGTTTTACTAGACAAATAAAAGAACAACTATCATTCACCAAAATTGTTAAAAGATTCTTCTTGAAAATTCAGTCTGATTTTTTAAATTAGAATAAAAATTAACAAGGGACTTCATAAAACAATGATGAAGAAATTCATTTTTGCTCTTGGCATTATTGGCATAGTTATTTTTGTAATCTTCTCACTAAAATTTACTAAAAAAGACGAAAAAGCTTCGCCTTCCACGTCAGGTAAGTCCAAATCATCAACACGTCCCTTTTCAACCGTACCCGTTACTGCCATCGTGGCTCAAAAAAGAGATTTTACCCAATTCATCAAAACCACGGGCACTATCCAGGCGGTAAGGAAGCTTGAGCTGATTTCTGAAGTCTCTGGTTATGTTAAATCATTGCCAATACACGACGGAGCCACGGTTAAAAAAGGACAGCTATTACTACAGATCGATGAAGAACCTCTTTTCCTGGAATTGCAACAACATCGCAGTGCCTTTTTCAAGGCTTTAGGTGAATGTGTCCAGGAAATGGCGGTACGGAAAATGCCCCACACCGAGCTCTTGAAAAGTTATTTCGAAAATGCATTTCACCAGAATATTCTCCCCACTCTACCCGGTATGGGGCAAATGGTGTTTCAAAAAAGACAATTTACCTTTAACCAGAACTCGAATTCCAAAGCAGCTCGAGAAATTCAAGCCGGAACTCATTCGGCGAATTTTCGTGTTTCCATTCATCAACCGGATTCTCTAACGCTTACCCGTGCTGAATATTTAATTTTAGCTCGATACGAGGTACCAGGCACTTTTGTGAGAGTTAAACAAGCTGAACATGCTCTTAACCAGTGTCGCTTGCGAGCACCTTTTGAAGGAGTGGTCTCTAATCTTAAAGTCACAGAAGGCGCTTATGTGACTCAGGGTGCTAAAATATTGACGTTAACCAATTTAAGCCGTGTTCAGGTTATTATTAACGTATTAGAGGAAGATGTTCCATTTATTCATTCGGGTTCAACTTTTATTCTCATCGACACCGAAGGGAATCAACTCTTTAAAGGTCAGATTACCGGTGTGAGCGCTGAAATTGACCAGAACAACCGAACAGGTAAAGCCTTTGCAATTATCACTAACGCAAACCATCGTTTTAGAGACGGACAGTATGTCAGGGTACTGCTGGAAAAACAAACCTTTCCTGACAGGTTAGTTGTACCCCGCGAGGCCATCCTGGTTCGTAACGACCGTGAATTGGTTTTTGTTGTTCAACACGGAAAAGCACAATGGCGCTACATTGATCTAGGTGTACAAAATGACCGATATGTAGAAATAAAATCGGGTGTTGCCCCTGGCGATACCGTAGTCGTTGGAGGTCATTATTCCCTTGCCCATGAGGCCAACGTTAAAGTAGCACTCATTGCTGACAGTTAAAAAAATGGGTATTTGCAGATTTCAGTAAATTAAATATGAAATTGATGAATGAATTTTTTAATTATTCCCGTAAAATTCCAAGACATCTATTTTGTTAAGTTTAATCGATCAGAACTTTCATTATCTAGTAAAGAATCCAGTTTCTCTAATAAAAATCCATTACCAATCAGATTATGACAACATAACACAAATAGAAATATTTAGGACACCGAGAAAAAATAAAACGATCGAAAAGTCAAAATATATAATGTTTTTGTAGTTTAGTATGATTAAAAAATAACCTGTACATAGAGGAGTGGATGAATCGGATAATCCAGATAGCCATCAATCGTCCTATATCTGTTCTCATGCTCACGATAGCTCTGGTCCTGTTTGGATGGCGCGCCCTGCAGAACTTAGAGACCGCCTTATTACCAGATATTGAATATCCGGAATTTTTCATATTAACCGAATTTCCCGGTGGTTCACCGGCAGAAATTGAGAAACATATTACCATCCCACTCGAAGAAGTCCTGTCTTCGTTACCAGGTATTCAGGATGTTGTTTCTCAATCACGAGAAGGTTTGTCGGTTGTGGAAGCCCAATTCAACTGGAATATCGATTTTCAATTCACACTATTGCGAATCCGGGAAAAAATTGATGCAGTACGTTCGCAATTTCCTGTAGGAACCAAACGTCCTTATATTCTGGATTTTAATCCCACCTCGGCACCGATAATGGAACTTGTTGTAAGCCGTGATAATACCAATCTAGCCACTCTCTCTGAATTTGTCGCCGATGTACTTCAACCGCGTTTTGCACAATTAGAAGGCATTGCCAGCGCTCAGATGACAGGCGCTCCCCAATCTTACATCCAAATCCAATTAATGCCTGAAAAATTAGTACAGTACCGTTTACCAATATCAAGGGTCATTCAGTCCATTCGCAATAATATTCCTGAAGGAATCCTATCATCTCGCGTGATGGTAGGTTACGAAGAATTTCCACTGAATATCGAAGTGCAACTGGAGAAAATGGACGATTTTCTGGAAATGCCCGTTGCTCTGAGTGACACCAGTTTTATCACTTTATCAAGAATCGCACACATTACCAAAGCGCCCCTCCCCCGCCGTTCGTTGACTTATTTTAATGAATCTCAGGTCATCGGGCTCCTTATTTACAAAGAATCTGGTGCTAATACTGTCCAGGCAACCAACAATGCCATCAATCTGATTCAATCACTAAAAAAAGAATACCCGGATATTCACATCAAAATTATTAAAAATCAGGGAGCATTTGTCCGCCAGGCCATTCAAAGTCTTCAACAGGCGCTCGTTTTAGGTGCATTTTTAGCTTTTCTGGTACTCCTGCTTTTTCTCCGGGATTTTCGTATCTCCACTATTTTAGCAGCGGTCATTCCAGTCAGTTTATTGGTCACCTGTCTGGCGCTTTACTTGCAAAATATTTCATTGAATATCATGAGCCTAGGTGGTTTAGCTCTGGGTATTGGATTGATTGTTGACAATGGCATCATTGTAACAGAATCCATTTCGCGGGAATTGGAAAGAAAAAATATCTCGAATCCTGTTTTTTCAGGTACAACCAAAGTTAGCCGCGCCATTGTTGGGGCGACGCTAACCACTATCGCCATTTTCTTTCCCATCATTTATGTCAGAGGTTACGCAGCAGTCCTCTTTAAACATCAGGCACTTAGTATTACCTATACTTTATTGGTTTCACTTTTTGCTGCTTTAACTCTGCTTCCCACGGCCATTCATGCCCTCATTGTCAAGCAACGTCAGAAAAGAGACCTGATTTACTCTGACCAGACATTTTTTCCGGAAGGGAAATGGTATCAATTTCTTAGCCGAACTTTCTGGAGCACCACAAGAAAAATTCGATTGCTCTTCCAGCGACTTTGCCTTCAACCGATGGAAAGGATAAATCGGCTCTCGCACCCAGTTGTGAATTATTTTAATAGTGTCTATACCAAAAGCGAATCCCTTTACCATAAAGCCCTGATACGAACATTAGATAATAAACCTCTCGCAGGCATAATCGCCATCGGTCTTATCTTATTGACTATCCTCCTATTTACCCTTGTCCCTCAGCAATATTGGCCCGATGTCTCCAGCCGTTACGTTGAATTAGAAGTGAAAGTGCCATTAACCATGCCATTCTTACAATTACAGGCCAAAACAGAACAATCGTTGCAAAATCTAACCCGACTCGATATCATCGAATCCGTACTTACCCAAATAATTGATCCCACAACAGCCCAGGGAAGCGCCTATCAACAAGCAATTCATCAAGCTGGTTTCTATTCGGTAAAATTTCTTATTGTTTTGAAAAAACCAATTAACAATCCAGATAACATTCGCCGACAATTGCTCGAACAAATCAAATTGCCTATAGAACACGGTGAACTTCGAATCGTGGGTAATTTGCAAGAAGAATTTGTTTTTAGCGAGAAAAAGAATTTCATCGTCTATTTTTCTGGTGAGCAATTCGATAAAGTTCATCGTCTGGCCCAGGACAATGTCACTTTTTTACAGAAGTTGTCCGATTGTCAAAATGTATCGTTAGAATATGGTGGAGGAGAAACTATACAAATCGTGCGCCCTCGACAAAGTGCATTAACCAGATTCCAACTTACTCCAGATCAAATTAGCACACTTCTTACTCAGCAGCTCCGGGGCGAAGCAGTGGGCAATTGGCAACAAGGGAATCGATCAATACCCATCATATTGATATGGGATAAACCAACTCCCAAGACTTTAACAGAGTTGTTATCTTATTCAGAAAGCAATCGGCATTATCACGTTCCAGTGGAAAAACTTATATCTGTAAAAAAAGACATTCAAAAGCGGGAGATTATCCGCGTCAATCGTAAAAGGGTCATTGCCGTCGAGGCACATGTAGCGCCTCATCGTCTCATTAGCATTGTTAAGAAGGAAAAGCAATGGCTTCGTCAACATCAATTGCCCGGAATCGAAGCAACTATAGCTGGTGAAAGCCAGCGCATTGCCCAATCGTTTCATGAATTACGGCTGGCCTTTCTTTTTGCGGTCATTATTGTTTATTTAATTTTAGCCGCACAGTTCGAATCACTTATTCATCCTGTGAACATCCTCTTCACTGTTCCGATGGGAGTCATTGGCGCTCTATTCGGTTTGCTCATTTTTAATCAGAGTTTGAATGTGATATCACTTATTGGCATGGTTATGCTCATTGGTATTGGTGTCAATGATGCTATTGTGAAAGTCGATTATATGAATTATCTCCGCAAAAATCAGAACAAATCCCTTCGTGAGGCTGTGCTCATCACCAGTCAGGAAAAATTTCGTCCCGTTCTCATGACCAGTTTGACAACTATTGTGGCGATGATGCCTATGCTATTCGGATTAGGTGGAAACACTGAATTTAATCGACCCCTTGCCGCAACGATTGTTGGCGGACTGAGTTTCACTACTATATTGACCCTTATCTACACACCGATTTTATATGAATTATTTGAAAAGATAGGATCATTATTTAAAAGAGGAGAGAAATAACTATTTAAGTCAAAAAATAACCAAAAACAGGAATGTCAGCATGATTTATTTATTTAAATATTCTTACAAAAAAATCTACAAAAAGCGCTGTTTTACCATAATTTCTATTTTTTATTAAACTATTCAAATTTTTACGTAAACAAGATGATTAGAGTAAAAATGCCTAAAAAACGACAAAAATTATTGAACAATAGTTATTTTTTCAGTTCTATTGTTTTTATCTCTATTAATAATTTTACATCAAATTCGTGTAAATCCGTGAAATTCGTGGATAAATCAAAATGAAAGCGCTCATTCGCTGGATTATCCATCACCCGGTATCTGTCATTTTAATCATCTTCATCGTTGTGCTGGTGGGTTCGTTATCTTTATCAAGGCTACCAGTCGAAATACGTCCTCAACGACAGAGTCAACAAATTCAGATTACCGCTCAATGGCGTGGACAAACACCTGAAACCATCCAGCGAATCATCACCGTCCCATTAGAAAACACCGTATCTCAAATCAAAGATGTAAATTCAGTCCAATCCAGTACTGGTGTAGGTACAGCCAGCATTATTCTCAGTTTTTCTCCCAAAGCGAACATTAAATATGCCTACGTAGAAGTACAAGAACGAATAGCCCTTTTACAGGAGTCACTTCCCCGTGAAGTGGTAATTCACATCGAACCCTACTTTGAAAACGAAGAAGAGGAACAAGCGCAACGTTCTTCCTTTATGACCCTGGAACTCTCCGGACCTTATTCCATTAACCAGGTTCGGCGCATGGCCGACGAAAGAATTGTCCCGGCCTTGAAGGGAATTGAAGGAGTAGGCCGTGTTGAGGTTTATGGTGGCTCACGTCTTTATGCCCGAGTCGATTTAGACCCGGCAAAGATGCAAAAACTTGGACTCCAACTCGTAGACATTTCCAGAGCCATTCATTCACATATTCAACGAAAAGGACTTGGAGAAGTTATTGTGGATGAACAACGTTTTCTTCTTCTCCTTGACAATGTCCCAGAGCAAATTCATGATATCGCCAACATCCCTCTTATCAACAAAGCTCCCTGGCGACTCAAAGATGTGGCCGTTATAACAACCGACTACGAAAAACCAACCTCGCTGGCTCGACATAATTTCAATCCACTGGTCACCATCGATATTTTCAAAGCGGCTGGTGTAAATGCACTTTCCTTTTCTCGAGATATTCACACTTTAGTAAATCAATTAAAACTGAACCTCCCTGCCGATCTTCAATTAATCATTATAAAAGACAATACCAATGACTTACGCCGAGAACTTCGTAGCTTAGGGATAAGGGCAACCGTTATCCTGTCAATTGTATTCCTTATTCTTTTTCTCCTTTTCCGCCGACTTTTTCTTTCTATCATCACTTTGATTATTATTGCATTGTCCATTCTTTGTGCAGCTATTTTCCTTTATTTCATCGGTTACACCATTAACGTCGTTACTCTGGCCGGCATTGCCCTTGTTTTCGGCATGTTAGTCGACAATGCCATTGTGGTTATTGAAAACATTCAGCGGCATGAACGTGAAGATGTCGACATCAAAGAAGCTGGTTTAAAAGGTACACTGGAAATATTTCATCCCATGATCGGCGCCACTGCCACTACTTTATTGGTTTTCTTTTCTCTGGTATTTTTGGAGGGCCGCCTGGGCGACTATTACCGTCCTTTAGCCTTCGCTCTGGGATTTTCTTTACTTTCTTCATTATTGCTTGCCATTACCCTTATCCCGGCTCTTTATTCCCGCTTCAGCAAATGGTTTGACAAACAAACACCATCACGTCGGTTCAATTTTTTTACTGGTTTAAATCGAATTTATCAGAAATTCCTGGTGTGGAACATCCGTCATAGAAAAATTATTTATTTACTGTTTACTCTCAGTTTAATTATCACTTCCTACCTATTCATCAATCGTGTTCCGCGGGGCGGTTTTTATCGTTGGTATCTTCCCAATACGCTTCGAGTATATATTGGCGCACCTCGAGGTGTGACACTTAAAACGCTGGACGATATCGCCAGATCATTTGAAGAGCGGATAAAGTTCACAGCTATTCCCTGTGACGTGCAAACCAAAATTGATGTTCGAAGTGCCACCGCTCGCATCAACATTACCTTTTCAGATTCCATTCTATACACCATCGCTCCATTCATGTTAAAAGAACACCTGATCAGTCAAGCGGTGAATTATGCCGGCGTGGCAATTCATGTGAGCGGATTTGGCGACGCCTTCTTTAATGGTGGTTATAAAATTTACACCTATTACGGATCACGACTGGACGTTATCGGCCCACAATACAACCGCCTGCAAAAAATTTGTGAATCCCTGCTGGATATGATTAAAAGAACTCCCCGGGTAAGCGAAGGTGTCGTCGTTCCATCGGCCAGAAATTTGTATTACCTGGATTTAAAAGAAATAACCATGTCCACAACATTAAAGGATATCTGGAATCGAGGTTTTACTTATCGGGAATTTGCCAATCAAATCGGACTTTATCTTCGTCGTCAAATGAGCCAGCAGGATATTTCCATCCAGAATAACCGAATACCACTGCAACTCACGGTGGAAGACCGATTACCTCAACTGACGGAGTTGCAGGACTTGACCATCCAGACCTCAAGAGGATGGAAATATCGAATCGGAAATTTTCTTAAAACCAGAAAAGCTCCCCTTCCCATGTGGATTGATAAAGAAAATCAGCAATACCGATTTACCATCGCATGGGACTATAGAGGCCCTTCGGATATGGCTGAGGACTACAAAAAGAGTATTATCGAAAATATTTCTCTTCCGCCAGGATATAAATTGAGTAAACATGATTGGGTATTTTTAACCAAAAAAGAAGAAGCGGATTTGCTTCGGTTATTACTGGTCGTTGTGTGTGGAACTTATATTATCCTGGCAGCTTTGTACGAATCTTTTCGGCGACCGCTGGTCATTTTTTTCAGCATACCTTTTGCGCTCATCGGAATCTTTCTCGCTTACCTGCTATTCGACCGCACATTTGATGTGAATGGGTATCTGGGATTAATATTGTTGTCTGGTATTGTGGTCAACAACGCTATTATTCTGGTTGATCGCATCGCGCAATTATCCCGGGAAGGTGTACCTCTCATTGACGCTATAATTAATGGAACCCTTCAAAGAATTCGCCCTATCTTCATTACAACATTTACCACAATAGGCGGACTTATTCCACTCCTTTTTCTGGAAACAGAAACCTCATTCCTCTCGGATATTTTGGAAGCATTAAGTTTCGTTACAATCAGCGGTTTGTTAGGCTCAACTTTATTAACTATTACACTGATTCCGCTGGTTTATTATTCCATTGAAAAATTCATTTACCACTGGCAGAAAAATATCCATGCCAGATAAAGGTAGTGGCTATTGATCGGGAGGAGGAGTAAAATCAAATTATTGCAATAACCCCCTTTTTTTCAGATAGGAGAAAATAAAATAACCCCGATTAATTTAAATGGGCTTCAGCTCCGAGAATTACTGGATATCTCCTAATAGCCTAGCCAAAGCTAGCTATTGAACAGGAGAAAAATTAAATTATCCTATTCCCGCCGATAAAGCAGCGGGCTGGTGATTTGTCTTTTTCCGATTAAATAATACAGCTAATGCTTGCCTGCAGTAGTCATTTTCCGCAGGCTAAAGCCTGTCTGACTCCATCGGTAGGCAGGCCTGCACCTACCCTCACTTTTTCGATTCAACGATTCAACCAATAAAGAAAAATTCGTGTTAATTCGTGGACAAAATTGAAAATCACAAAACATATATCAAGACCAATACCTAACACAATATTAGACTTATTAATTGACTCATCAATAAAAATAATTACTTGATATTCACTTTAAGACAGGTTTTAAATCCTTTTTTCGGTGTCTTAATATTATAGCGTGGTTAAATAAATGGGATTTACCTGCGTACTATCCAAAAAGCTTAGAAAAAATTTTCATTCATACTAAATATTTCACTTGACAGATAGTCTTTTTTTATTAAATTTTTTGTGCATTCAAAAGAAAGGATTCAAAAAAGATTAGATAGCTCAGGGAAGGTCTTTCAAGATAAAATGTTTTATTTTAAGAAGAACTATCTTGAAATTCCTTGAATGAGTTAATTGTCTAATATACTTAATTGCAAATAATTTTTTCACAAATATTGGAGATGGAGGGAGGCATGTTAAAGATTTTTAAAGAAAAAAAATTTATTAATGAGGGAGGAAGTGAGGTAGTAATTATTCTTTATACTATTGATTTAAATTAGTTAAAACAAGTTTATTACCTTGTTGATCATTTATTTCAGTATTGTAAAAAAGTTTAGAATAGGAGATATTTTTGTAAAAATCAATGAATTATGGCAAAAATCGCCCATATTCTGACTACAACTTTTGACATTAAGTATAAAATTGGAGGACTAATATCTTGATAAACATTTCATTAAAAAAATCAGTTCCTTATAAATTTTACGTTTTTCTATTTACATTTATACTGGTAAGTAATAATTGTACTGGTGATAAATTAATTAATGGCATAGTAACAGATCAGCCATCCAACAACCAAATGGTTGTTTATCCTAATAGTGGCAATACTCTCTATTTAGTCGATTATAATACCTTTGAGATTGTTAGAAAAATCACAGTGGAAATTCCCGATAGTATTGGTATTGACCGCATGTGCCTTTCCACCAATAAAGACTACTTTGTTTTTTGCGCAAGCCTTAATCAACCTCCTTTTTCAAATTACATCATAAGTTACAATATTGCTGGGGATTCGCTTCATAACATATTTCCAACAGGTTTGGATTCTGTTGGAGCTCCCCGTATGACAGCAGCATACCTGCCCGATGAACCCGGATTAATTTATTTATATTCGCATAATGTAGGACTTTATTCAATTAATTTTTTAACAGAAAAAGTAACTATGATTTCTGATGAACGAAATATGGGAGTGGAATTTTTTCATTCTCCGGATAACAGATGGATTATCGTATGGAAATATATACCGGGTGGCACTCAGCCAGGTCATACTGAAATTGAATTTTATAACACAATTTCCGGTTTGAATAATAAACATTTCGTTCTCAACCAAAATAACCAGGATGTTATTCAGATTGATGATCTTGTAGTTTCAGAAGATAATGGGGAAACCTTTGTATCTATTCGGCTGCCTCAAATGCGAGGTATAGCAAATTTTTTCGGCAGTTATGACCTGAAAACTAAGAAGCTTTATATATCCCCGTTAACCTTTCCGTGGAGTCTGAACCCCTATTACATTGCTTACAGTTCAAAACGCAAAGAAGTATACATGGTTGGTAGGCAGGATAAATTTTATATCATTGACGTTAGCAGAAAAGATTACAAATTGAAAACGGTAATAGATTTAACAGGCAAGGTTCCAGGTCCTTCAAGGATTTTAATCAGACCTGATGAAAATGTGGCTTTTGTCAGTTGTGCGGATAGCGATTTTGTCCTTGCAATTGATTTAGATCGCAGACGAATACTGAAGAAAATTTATCTGGAGGCTCCTTATTTAATGCTCCTGTTATAATCGAGGACTAAAATAATTACCAGAAGATTTCCATAACGCAAATTCTGGGGGTTTACATGAAATTGGTACAAGAAAAATTGTTACGTAATCAAAGAGCACCTCCCTACTTTATTAAAACAATCGACTGAAAACGCTATCTTGGTAAAGCTATTGTTTCTGTGGCGATTTAAAATCATGGTAATGAACGACAAAAATGGAGGCAAACATGAAACGCTCTGCATTTATCATGATGATTGCTATAGCAATTATCTTACAAACCAATATGGCCTTAGCCTGGCAAGCCAGACATACCTTGAA
>CAYLYM010000126.1:0-11048 GCA_964387645.1 uncultured Calditrichaceae bacterium
TCTCTGATAAACAAACCATTTTACACCTTAGATGAGACAATGATCAAGTTTTTTATTTATCTTCAAATATTTCTCTTGGTGAATACTTTTGAATTGTATTGTAAGGATTATTTCATTTGGGAGCAGCTCCCAGATTTACCACCGATTTCAGGCCAACAAGAACCGCTTGGAGTCGCGGGAGCTTTCATTGGTGTGCATAATAATGCTCTTATAATCGCTGGGGGAACAAATTTCAATAAACCATTTTGGAATCAACCTAAGGTGTGGCATGATAATATCTGGGTATTAGTTAAAGATAAAAATAAAAATTATCACTGGGTAGATGGAGGACATTTAGACAAAGCCATAGCTTATGGTGCTTCAGTTTCCACAGACTTTGGCGTGATTTGTTTGGGAGGAAATAATGGAACAGAAACCTTCTCAGATGTATTTTTACTCAAATGGAATGCTGCCACAGGTTATGTTGAAAAGGAAATTCTTCCCAGACTCCCAAAGCCCTGTGCTTTTTCTTCAGCAACCATCATTGGAACAGTTGTGTACGTAGCAGGAGGAACATATAATTCTAATTTAGAATCAGCTATGAATAACTTCTGGTCATTAGATCTCTCTAAGAAAGGTTCGGACGAATTCTACTGGAAAGAACTCCCATCATGGCCAGGACCACCAAGAGCTTTTAACATTACCGTTGCGCAACATAATGGTGTGGAGGATTGTGTTTATGTTATCAGCGGACGATGGAAAAAGAAAAATGGACAAGTAGAATTTTTGAAAGATGTTTTTGAGTTTTCTCCTAGCAGATATTTCCAAAATAAAAAAAATCAAAATCCCTGGCAACGTCGGACAAATATTCCGGTGTGCGTGATGGCCGGACCGGGAATCGCCGTTGGACAAAGCCATATTTTTATTTTAGGAGGAGACGATGGATCTCTGTTTCACCTAACCGATAGTTTAAAAGAAAAACATCCCGGATTTCCAAAACAGGCCTGGGCATATCATACTATTACCGATACATGGATTTCACTTGGCTCATTGCCCGCCAATCATGTGACAACGCGGGCTGTTTTTTGGGATGATGCTATTGTCATCCCTTCCGGGGAGGTGCGTCCGCGTGTTCGAACCCCAAATATTTGGAAAGCCTCATTTCAGAAATCAATCGTTCATTTTGGCGCAGCAAATTTTATTGTTCTGATCTTGTACCTCTGTATCTTAATCGCCATTGGTGTATTTTTCTCCTATCGAAATAAGAATACTGATGATTTCTTTAGAGGAGGCAAACGAGTTCCCTGGTGGGTGGCCGGTTGTAGTATCTTTGCTACGATGTTGAGCTCAATTACATATATTGCCATTCCGGCCAAAGCATACGCTACAGACTGGACATTTTTTCTAGTCAATATGGCTATTATAGCCATCGCTCCTTTTATCATCTATTTCATTCTCCCATTCTTCCGATATATCGATGCAACAAGCGCTTATGAATATTTAGAAAAACGCTTTAATTTGGCAGCCAGGTTATTTGCCAGCACTTCATTCATTCTATTTCAGATTGGCCGTATGGCTATTGTGATTTTTCTACCAGCTCTTGCCCTGGCTACCATTACTCCCATGTCGGTTGAATCCTGTATTTTTATCATAGGAGTACTAAGTATTATCTATTGTACGTTGGGAGGATTAGAAGCCGTAGTGTGGACAGATACCATCCAGACATTTGTGCTTTTGGGAGGTGTTTTGTTCAGCTTTGTTTTTATCTTATTAAATATCAATGATGGAATTTCTGGATTTTTTTCTACTGCCATTATGGAACATAAATTCCATCTGATTAATTGGGACTGGGGCATCAACAGTTTTTCAACAACTGCACTCTGGGTAGTTGTTCTTGGCGGATTGGGACAGCAATTGGTAACAGGTTCTTCTGATCAAGCAGTCATTCAACGATATATGTCAGTATCTGATGAAAAACGTGCTGCAAAGGCCATTTGGACAAATGCGGCATTCACTTTTCCAGCTTCAATTCTTTTTTTTGGTGTGGGAACTGCACTTTACGTTTTTTATAAACATCATCCAGAAAAATTGGATCCTACTTTTCAAATTGATGCTGTTTTCCCGCTTTTTATTGGCAGAGAACTTCCTGTAGGAATTGCCGGACTTGTAGTGGCCGGAATATTTGCCGCAGCCCAATCGACTATTTCCACGAGCATGAATAGCATAGCCACTGTGATTGTAACTGATTTTATCAAACGCTTTAATTTATTAAAAACAGAAAAAAGCTATTTACGCCTTGCTCGAATTCTCACTTTCGCTATGGGAGCAACAGGAACATTTTTTGCCCTCATGTTGGCTACTTTTGATATTAAATCTTTATGGGATTCGTTTCTGAAAATTTTAGGTCTTTTTGGCGGCCCACTATGTGGATTGTTTATGTTAGGCATCTTTACGAAAAGAGTGGATGGCATCAGTGCATTATTAGGAGCATTTTGTGGGGCAATCGCACTGGCTTTCTTTCAGCAAAGTACCCAAATCCATTTTTTACTCTATGCAGTTCTGGGAATTACCATCTGTTTCTTTACTGGATATTTTTTCAGTCTGGTGATTCACTATAAAAAGAAATCACTGAATGGATTAACTATTTATTCGCTCAAATCCGTTGATAAAAGTTAATCATGCTTTTACCTCAAATAAAAACATACTGTTCAAATGCATCAACTATGTTAATGATGATCATTGAGACAATTGACTAACTCCAAAATTAAAAAGACAAGGTGATACAAATGAATAGAATATCTATTGCTACTTTTCTTTTGATATTGACCCCGCTGATTTTGACAAGCTGTTCGAAGCAGCCATCAGTCCAGAAGCCCTTCATAGAAAAAATTAATATTTTCGAAGCCAATACAGGTGGCTATGCCCTTTACCGGATTCCTGGAATCGTTATAACGACTAAAGGAACTTTACTGGCTTACTGTGAAGCTCGTCAAAGCCTCAAAGGCGATTGGGGAAAAATAGATATCTTAATGAGACGAAGTACCGATGGGGGAAAAACTTGGGAACCGGCGCGAAAAATTGTGACTCCTCCTGCTGATGCCACTCACAACCCGGTTTCAATTCAACAAAATCTGGCAAAAAAAGGTCAAATAACTGTGAACAATCCGGTAGCTATCGTCGATCAGCAAACGGGTCGTATTCATTTCCTGTATTGTATTGAATATGCTCGTTGCTTTTACATGTATAGCGATGACGATGGTATGACATTTTCAGAGCCAGTCGAAATTACCAGAACGTTTGAAGCGTTTCGGCCAGAGTACGATTGGAAGGTTCTGGCAACTGGTCCCGGTCATGGAATTCAACTCATAAGCGGCCGACTGATTGTTCCTGTTTGGTTATCTACCGGAGAAGGTGGACATGCTCACAGACCATCCTGTATCTCTTCAATTTACAGTGATGATCATGGGAAAACCTGGTATTGTGGCGAAATTATTGCAAAAGATCCCGATCCATTAAGAAATCCCAGTGAAACAGTAGCCCTACAGTTGAAAGATGGCAGAGTAATGTTTAATATTCGGAACGAATCAAAAGTCCATCGGCGAGCTGTAGCCTTCAGTCCGGATGGAGCGTCGAATTGGACAACTCCAGTATTTGATGAAGCACTTTATGAACCTATTTGTATGGCCAGTATTGTTCGCTATTCTATTAAGCCTAAAAACCGCATCCTATTTTCTAACCCAGACAGCCACCATAAGTCCACCGTAGATAAGCCATCTCGATCAAGAGAAAATCTCACAATAAAGTTAAGTTATGATGAAGGTCGAAGCTGGCCGATAGCAAAATCTCTGGAAAAAGGTGTAAGCGGATATTCTGATTTGGCGGTTGGCCTGGATGGGACTATTTACTGCTTTTATGAACGCGGTTCTATCAGTTCCAGTCACTATAATCCCAAATATTTATGTGTGGCCCGGTTCAATTTAGAATGGCTCACTGATGGAATGGATTCTCCACACAAATAAGGTTCAAAAATTTGAAAATTTTAAATAGAAAACTTAAAATTTAGTCTACGATAATTAAGTTTAGTTAAAATAAAAATTCAATATAATAACGAGGTGAACATGTTAGTTAACTATTCTGATTCTAAGATTACCAAAATTTTAATTTTATTATTTTTTGTTTTAGCTCTGATAAATTGTGAAAAGAAAAAGCCACCTATCCGTGAATTCAGCATTACGTCTTTTTCCCAAATTCAGAAGTATTTTCAAAATCCTCCTTCGGAATATCGGACGGCACCTTTCATGGTATGGAATGGCATTGTTACCAAAGAAAAGATTGATTATCAATTAAAAGATTTAAAAGCACAGGGAATCGGAGGTGTTTTTATTCATCCGCGCTGGGGATTAATCACGCCCTATCTAACCAACGAATGGTTCGATCTGGTTCGTTACACTGTGGAAAGAGGCAAAGAGTTTGGCTTGAAAGTCTGGCTTTATGATGAAAATTCCTTTCCCAGCGGATTTGCCGGGGGACTGGTTCCCGCCGCCATGCCGGAATCTTACAACCAGGGACAGGGCTTAATTCTGCATGAAATGGATACGTTACGTCTGGATGAAAACAAGAAATATCTTTACGTTTTTCAGGAAATTAACCAAAAATATATTGATGTCACACAAAGAATTGAATCTTTAAAAAACCAACCAGGAAAATTCTTTGCTTTCGAACTGGCTTTTAATCAGCCTTTAAAACGACTTGGTGGATATCCTTATGTAGATTTATTAGTCTCAGGAACGACCGAGAAGTTCATTGAGATCACCATGCCTGGTTACCAAAAGGCAGTGGGTGATGAATTCGGTCTGACCGTTCCAGGAATTTTTACCGATGAACCACATATTCATCCTCCAAGAGGAAATAATTGTATACGCTGGACACCCGATTTGTTTAAATTTTTTCAAAAAAAGTGGGGATATGATCTGAAAACCCATCTTGTAAGTCTTTTCAAAGAAGTAGGCGATTGGAAACGCCTTCGCCATAATTATTACGCTACGCTTTTAGATATGTTCATCGAGCGCTGGAGTAAACCGTGGTTTAAATACTGTGAAGAGCATCGTTTAAAATGGACTGGTCATTACTGGGAACATGTGTGGCCAAATCCTTCCCATGGTCCTGATCACATGGCCATGTATGCCTGGCATCAGATGCCCGGAATCGACATGTTATTTAATACCTGGGAAGGGCGACCGGACCAGTTTGGCAATATTCGAGCAGTAAAAGAACTGCGCAGTGTAGCTAATCAGATGGGAAGACAAAGAACTTTGAGTGAAACCTATGGCGCATCTGGTTGGGAATTAACCTTTGAAGATATGAAACGCAACGGTGATTGGGAGTATGTTCTGGGAGTCAATTTCATGAACCAGCACCTTTCTTATATGGATATTTTTGGTGATCGGAAACACGATTACCCTCAGTCGTTCTCTTACCATAATCCCTGTTGGAAATTTTACAAAGTATTGGGTAACTATTACGCCCGATTATCTCTGGTTTTGTCAGCAGGACAGCAATTGAATGATGTTCTGGTTATCGAGCCAACCACCACGGCCTGGATGTATTATTCATCAGTCACCTCCCATCCCAGGTTTAACCAGATCAAATCAGATTTCCACAAGTTCCTGGAAAGATTGGAAAAATACCAGTTTGAATATGATTTAGGAAGCGAATACATCATCCAGAATTTTGGCAAAGTTATTGATGATAAATTTGTTGTCAATAAAAAAAGCTATTCGCTGGTAGTTTTACCTCCTGGATTGGAAAACCTAAATCAATCCACAGCTAATCTAATAGGGAAATTCCTTAAAAATGGGGGAAAAGTTTTATCTTTAGTTGAACCCCCTGCATTTATTGATGGACATCCGGATGAGATGTTGAGGAAATTTGCTAAACAATTTCAACAACAATGGATTTCAGCTAAGTCCTTAGAAGACAGTGTTTGTCAAAAAGTGCTGAAGCCTAACAATATTCAGTTTATTCACCCCGAAAGTATAAGCGGTAAATTATTTCATCAAAGGCGGATTTTGGAAGACGGTCAGTTAGTCTTTTTAGTCAATTCCAGTTTAACCGATTATACGGCTGGACGATTTCGCATCAAGGGGAAAAGTTTATTAATGTTAGATCCTTTAGATGGAGAAATTTTCCAGTATCCTTCTGTTTCTAAAAATGGTTATATGGAAATAGACTTCAATCTTCCTCCGGTAGGCAGTTTGTTACTTTTTGCCAGCCAAACCGAACAAGATGCTCCCCGGCTTCCAACTTACAATGCTGGTGTAAAAATTCAACCTACGAGTAAACTTCAGATTTTACGACTGGAACCCAATTCTCTGGTTTTAGATTATTGTGACATCATTTTTCCAGATGGAAGTAAGGAAAATGGAATTTATTTTTATGATGCTACGCGAAAAGCCTTTCAAAAGCATGGTTTCGAGGAAAATCCCTGGAGCGTTTCTGTGCAATTTAAAACGGAAATTGTTGATCGGGATACTTTTGCAGCGAACACCGGTTTTGAGGCCCGGTTTCATTTCTTAATTGATCCTTCTTTTAAAAACAGGAAGTCGCTTCGGGCAGTGGTCGAACAGCCTCAACTATGGCGTGTCATGATTAATGGTAAGATAGTTCAACCTATCCCAGATGAATGGTGGTTAGATCGTACCTTTGGAGTTTTTGATATTGGGGAATATGTGGTGAACGGTGATAATATTCTATCGCTTTCAGTTTCACCCATGTCGGTTTTTGCTGAGTTAGAACCTGTTTATCTGATTGGCGATTTTTGTGTTGAACCGGCTGAAAGAGGATGGAAAATTGTATCAGCTTATCCCTTGAAATTGGGTTCCTGGAAACATCAGGGATTACCCCTATATACAAATGGTGTCAGCTATTCAAAACAATTTAAAATCGATGATTTAACCAAACATTATTTTGTCAAATTGAATCAATGGAAAGGTACGGTTGCAGCAATTCGAGTCAATGGCCGTGAAGCCGGAATTATTGGTTGGCCTCCTTATGAGCTCGACATTACCCGGTTTGTTCGTAAAGGCGAAAATCAAATCGACGTTCGCGTATATGGTTCACTCAAAAATTTATTAGGACCTCATCACGGGGTAAAACAACACGGAATAGTAACTCCCTGGATCTGGCGTTATGCTCCCAAAATTCAACCTCCTGGCGATCAATACGACCTTATCGATTACGGTTTGTTCGAGGATTTTGTAGTTTTACAGAGGAACCAGTTACAAGGCAAAAAAATTAATGGGTAAAAGAAAATAGTAGGATGATAATTTTAAGCCAACTTTGTTTTCAAAATCATCCGTACTTGACGATTAGTGGGGACACAAACTAATAAAAGAAAAAGAAACTCAATGAAAACCGCGTTAAACCATGACCTTTTATCCGTATCTTTTCTTATTTTCAAATTATGAAAAAATAATAAGAGGAAAGCATGCCGAATCTCAACAGACGTCATTTCCTTAAAACTTTGGGATTATTTTCAGCAGGTTTTATACTACCGAGTTTTGTGAGCAATTGTGCAAGAATCAAACAAAAGCCCAATATCGTGTTTATTTTAATTGACGATCTGGGCTGGTCTGACCTTGGTTGTTACGGGAATCAATATCATGAGACACCAAATATCGACAGGTTGGCCAGAGAAGGAATGCGATTTACAGACGCCTATGCTGCTTGTCCGGTGTGTTCTCCCACCCGTGCAAGTATTATTGCCGGACAATATCCGGCAAGATTGGGAATAACCGATTTCATCCGTGGTCATTGGCGCCCTTATGAAAAATTAAGAGTGCCCATTAATCGAACGCAATACCTGCCTTTAGAAACGGTAACATTCGCCGAAGCATTGAAATCGGCAGGTTATGTTTCCGGAGCTTTTGGGAAATGGCATTTAGGTGGTGAAAAATATCATCCGGATAAACAAGGCTTCGACAAATCTGTTGTTTCTTATGGTTGGGGTCACTTCTTCCCAACTGTAAAAACCACTCCGCCTTTAGACGTTGAAGAAGGCGCCTATTTAGCCGACGTGTTAACCGATCAAGCGGAAAAATTTATGGAAGAAAATAAAGATCGCCCATTTTGTTTATATCTCTCCCATTTTGCTGTTCATATTCCACTCGAGGCACGAGACGAACTGATAGAAAAATATCGTAAAAAAGCAGGCGAACCAGGACGGGTGAACAATCCAATCTATGCGGCGATGGTGGAACATGTGGATCGAAGTGTGGGACGCATCTTGAAAAAGTTGGATGAATTGAATCTAACCCAAAATACTGTCGTGTTTTTCTTCTCCGACAACGGTGGACTGTATAAACGATTCGATGGGAAGGGAGTAGCCGTAACCACCAATTCCCCTTTGCGTGGTGAGAAAGGCACACTATACGAGGGTGGCATTCGGGAGCCTCTCATCGTGCGTTGGCCTGGGGTGATTAAACCTGGTTGTGTCTGCCGCACCCCGGTTATTAGTGTGGATTTTTATCCAACTTTTCTGGAAATCGCCGGTGTTGAAGGAGATCCTGATCATATTCTGGATGGCGTAAGTCTGGTACCGCTGTTGAAGCAAACAGGCGAATTGCAGCGAGAATCCATTTTCTGGCATTACCCACATTATCATCATTCCACTCCAGCAGGGGCAATTAGAAAAGGGGATTGGAAGCTGATTGAATTTTTTGAAGATGGACGGCTAGAACTTTACAATTTAAAAAATGATATTGGAGAAAATCAGAATTTAGCTGAAAAGATGCCAGAGAAGGCCCGGGAACTGCAAAAGGAACTGGCGGACTGGCGTAAATCCGTAAATGCAGCCATGCCTGTCCCGAATCCGGATTTTGACCCGGCGCGCCGTTACGAGTGGGGCAAACATCCAGATAGCCGATAATGTTAATAAATCAAAAATTATCTTTTGTTTTGTACATTCTACATTAAAAGGACTGAAAAACAGGAATTACCGTGAAAAGGAGAGATTTTTTAAAAAAGACTGGTGTTGTCAGTTTTGGCGTAGTGTTAAATGGATATACTGGTAGCTTAAGAAAAGCTGAATCATCAGAAAAAACAAGATTTTTAAAGGAAAGATCCCGCAACGACATGCTTTTCCCATGCCCTCCCGATGGAATCGAACTGCCGATTACACCGGTAGGACTGGCATGGTTGCCATGTCTCGATGCGGAAAATTATCAGGTTGAAATTTTTGATGAAAATGGCAGACAAATCTACCAAAAAAATGTGGGGAAAGATCCGGTCCATCTACCGGATAAAGTATTAAAGCCAGGAAAGTATTTTTGGGATGTGATAGCCCTGGATAGGAATGGAAAAGTCCTTGACCGGCGTGGGAGAAAATCATTTATCATACTGCGAGATGCGGAAGAACTTCCCTGGATTGATACCGATGAATTACTTTCTCGTGTGCCAAAATCTCACCCGCGTTTACTTTATCCGCGAGAGAGCCTGCAGGAAATTCGCCGAACTCTACTTAGTTCCCGGAAACGCAACTGGAAAAATTGTTTAGCCGCCGCTGAAAACGCTTTGAATATGCCGACGCCCCAATATCCATCTTATCATTTAATACGGGATCGCCGAAAAAGCCGACTGGAATATACGCGATATTTCCAATATTTCCGGCAACTTATAGACGGCGCGCTCATGGATCTTGCTTTAGCTTATTTAATGACAGAAGATGAAAAATATGCTAGAGCTGCTAAACGTATTCTGTTAGAAGTAACCAAATGGCACACGGCTGATGATGATGTAACTTCTGTAATGAGCAAATGGGGAGATGAGCCTGGCTTGAGTTTGGCCAAATGTGCCCATCGGGCATACGACTGGCTTTACGAAGCTCTAACCGCAGAGGAACGACAAAAGGTTCTAAAAATGTGTGAAGCCCGCGCCTGGCAATGTTATCGACGCCTAACAAGAAAAAATTTCCTGACATATCCAGGAGGAAGCCATAATGGTCGACTCATCGCTTATTTAACTGACATGGCTCTGGTTATGGCCGGTGAATCATCAGGCGCTTTGACCTGGTTGGAATATTCGCTAAAAGCCCTGACTACTATTTACCCACACTGGGCAGGCATAGATGGCGGATGGGCTGAGGGAACTGCATATGGTTTGTTGTATAATATTTATTACATTCCATCTTTCGAGGGATTACGCCAACTAACCGGCTTTAATCTATGGAAGCGTCCATTTTTTAAAAATGTGCGGTATTTTTTCTTTTACTGCACGGCCATTCGGGGAGAAATGCAGCCTTTTGGCGATAAAGCTTTGAAGGGAGGTCCGGGAGTGCATGGTGGCAGCGGTTTTCCTGATCTCATGTGGTTCCACGCTCACAGATATAACGACCCATACACTGGATGGTGGGTGAAGCAAATAAAAGGATGGAATGGCAGTAAAGGTGAATTGGCACTGCTTTTTCCTGATGAACCCCCGGTAAAAAAACCTGAGAATATCCCGCAATCCAGAGTATTCAGAAGTGTTGGCTGGGCCGGTTTACATAGTGATATAACTGACCCAGACAATGACACATGCATGATTTTTAAGAGTAGTCCTTATGGGAGCGTTTCTCATAGCCATGCCGATCAAAATTCATTTGCTATCATGAAAGGGGGCGTTGCTTTAGCTATTCCCTCAGGTCATTTTGGTCCCACCTATGGAAGCCCCCATCACGCTACATGGACCCGTTCCACCAAAGCTAACAATTGTATTTTGGTGAATGGCGAAGGACAGGTGATACGGGAAGCTAAAGCCAGTGGCCGGATTACGGATTTTGTCGATCGCCGTGGATTCACCTATGTAGCTGGCGATGCCGCACCAGCCTATATGGGAAAACTAAGGAAATTTAATCGACATATTTTATTTCTCCGCCCTGCTGTTTTTTTATTGCTGGATGAGCTTGCTGCCCCACGGCCTGCGCAATTTCAATGGATGTTTCATGCATTGGAAAAGATGATTATTAAAGAGAACCAGATAATTTCCAGCCGAAAAGGGGCAAAACTACATATTTTTCTGAAATGTCCGGAGGG
>CAYLYM010000127.1:0-10956 GCA_964387645.1 uncultured Calditrichaceae bacterium
TACGATATATTTAACAACATGACCGGCTATGGCAGCTTTACTTATCAGTATGATGCGGACAACAACCGGGTAAAAAAAGTGGAAAACGGGGAGACCACTTATTATGTTCGCAGTGGTCTGGACGTGTTAGCAGAATACGATGGGAGCTGGAATGTCAAATCGGAATACGTCTATGGCGTAAACGGTATGGTAGCGCAGATGGATGCGGATGGCAGGGAAAGTTATTTTCTGAAAGACTGGCTGGGTAATACCCGCCAATTGAGCGGGGCAAACTTGCGGCGCGATTATGCCTTGCGGTATAAGGCGTCACTTTAGGATTATCGCATTTGAGAGAATTGCACAGCAAGCGGTGATTGTTCTGCTTATCAATATTCTGGAAAAGAGCTTGACGAAAAATTCCGGGTTATATTATTTTGGGGAACAGATACTACCTGCCCGACTATGTCATTTAATCAGTTGGTCCAGAATGATGTAATGGATTCCTTAAATCAAGATAGTTTTACGTTGAATTTTGTAAAAAATTGATTTTCAAGAATTTATCAGAATTAATTCCATTCTAAACCAGATGGAGATATTTATTGTTGTAAAAATTGATCCAGAGATTTAATTTTTTTAATTGAAAAAATTTTATACCTGAAGCCATGGAGGTCATATCCAATCGTCCAGCTACCAGCAAGACCTATCTTGACCCGGCAATCAGAACCATCATGACCCTGGGGTTAGCCAGCGGTTATTTGCATTACCTGGATGGGCTTGGGAATAATCAGGAGAATGACAGCCGTATTACCGTATGAAGCTGGAAAGGAATTGAGGTTTTCCCCAAATAAAAAGGAAGATATCTTTATGAGGCAATGGCACATTTTCTTATTCATCCCTTTATTCCTTTATTTATTTTTTCAGGGATGTAGTAGAGAGCAGGAGATGGACCAGGTAAGGCTTCGTATGCCTGTCGATACGGTTGGATTTGTTCATACTGCTGCGGGATTGGATTCAGTTATATCTTATATCGATCGAAATTTTGGAAAAGGACGGCGGGAAATATTCCGGCTTCATAGAATCTCGAAAGATTTCAGTTGGCCGATGGTCATTTGTCCACATGACGATTACATCTACGCTGGTGATATTTACCCTTATGTTTTAGAAAATGTTAAAGCAGCACACGTTATTATATTTGGCGTGGCCCATAAGGCCAGGAAATTCAATTTAGAAAACCAGATTATTTTCGACAGCTTTACCCACTGGAAGGGACCATATGGAAATATTCCCGTTTCTGGCTTAAGGGAAGAGATCATGGCCTTGTTGCCACCGGAAATATATCAGGTTCATGATAGTTTACAGCAGGTTGAACATTCTGTGGAAGCTTTGGTACCATTTCTGCAGCATTATAATCGGACGGTGCAGATTGTTTCCATTTTGGTACCTTATATGAGTTTTGATACCATGAAAAAGATTGCCAGGCAACTGGCCCAGGCTATCGGTCAGGTCGTCCGGAAAAATCAAATGCAGTGGGGCCGGGATTTCGCCATTGCGATTTCCAACGATTGTGTCCATTATGGAGATCAAGGATGGGGCGGTAAAAACTATGCTCAATTCGGAGCGGACTCGGTTGGCTATCGGGCGGCTACCCGGCATGATCTTAATATTATCAGCGAGTGTTTAATCGATTTTCTTGATCCGCAAAAAATTCATCGCTTCATCACTTACACTGTGCAGAGTACTAATTACAAAGAATACCGCTGGGCCTGGTGTGGACGGTATTCAGTGCCATTCGGTTTGTTGACTGGATATTATCTTCAGAATGTATTAAAAACAAAATCTTTAAATGGCATTTTGTTGCGTTATTCTACCAGTTTAGAACATCCGCCCATGCCACTGCAAAAATTTGGTCTGGGTGTAACAGCTCCCGCCAACATCCATCACTGGGTGGGATATGCCGCTATTGGTTACCGGTTCTGAATTCTCAGTCTGATATGCTTTATTCATTTAATTTTTTATTCTGGTCAGTGGAGAGAGCGTTTGTGTGTTAATGATTATTTCTTTAGTTTTGAATCAGGCGCGAGACAGACGCCATGAGCCTCCAGAGGAAGCGAAGAATCTCATGGATAATTAAAAATAAGACTTTTCGCCATCGCTCCAGGTGACTATTTATAGCAGCTCTTTTATTTTTAAAAAATTGTGTCTGCAAATTTTTAATTTTGTATAATTGGTAAATAATTTTTTAAGAACTAAGGTAATAATTATATTTATTTTTCTAACATGATTTCCATTTTTAAATTAGTATATGAAACAGATGCTTTTTAGAATAAATTTTTAATAATTCAAATTTCGATACAACCAGGATTATTCAGAAGAATCGATGGTAAAATATAACAAAGACCTGGTAATATCCATATTGTGGAAACATGGTTTTAAATGTGAGCGGTTTGAGCCCATTTCTACGGGAAAATTCAACGACAGTTTTATTTGTTACCTGGTAAATGGGAAATACCCTTCTCGTGCTGCAGATGAGGCGGTGGTTTTACGAGTGGCTCCACCAGATGATGCCGGATTTCTTTTCTATGAACGAAACATGATGGCGCAAGAACAGGGGTTGCATCGAATTATCAAAGAAAAAACCTCGATTCCGGTACCCGAAATTTTTGTGTATGATAATTCACGGAAATTCATCGATCGCGATTACCTCATTATGGAATACCTTCCCGGTACACCACTTTCCGAGGCATGGATTTCTCACAGCCTTCAGGAAAAGGTTTTTGAACAAACCGGCCGTTATTTAAGAGAGCTCCATACCAATTGCGTGACCAACCAATTCGGCTACCTGGGTGAACATCACCCCATGGAACCGCAAAACCGCTGGGATCAGGCCTTTCGAATCATGTGGAATAAATTGATTGATGATATTGTGAGTTGCGGTGTTTACCAACAAACCGATGCAGAGTTGGCTCGTCAGGCGCTTGAGAAACATTTCCAATTATTTAACAGAGACATCCCCTCTTCTTTACTTCACATGGATATCTGGTCGCAGAATATTTTAATCGATGAACAGGGAAATATCACCGGTATTGTGGATTGGGACCGTGCCCTGTGGGGGGATCCAGAGATTGAATTTGCCGTGCTGGATTATTGTGGTTTCAATAATGCCGCCTTTTGGAGAGGATATGGCCTGCAACCAGAAAATAGCCGCGAACGTCGGATACGGATGATGTTCTACCATCTTTATGAAGTTCAAAAATATTTGGTGATTTATACACTGCGAAGGTCGAATCCCGGCCGGGTGCAACAATATAAACTTTATTCTTTGGATTCGTTGAAGCAATTGATAAAAATGAATTAAGAATTAATTTGGCTCAATGGTGAAACTATTTGTTTATGGTACTCTCATCCTGCCAGAAATCATGCGAGCCGTAAGTGGGCGGATTTTCCTGGCAAAAACCTGCTGTTTGGAAAACTATGTCCGGTATCTTGTAAAAGGTGAAATTTATCCTGGAATAATCTGGTGTCCGGGTAGCAAAGTAGATGGTGTTATCTATTTTGACTTAAATCGGCAACATTTGAAAATCCTGGACCGTTTTGAGGGTGAGATGTATCAAAGAGAACATCTGGTTGTGAAAACGGATGATGGCGAGACTCATCATGCATTCGCTTACGTGGTAAAGCCGCTTTACCAGCACCTTTTGTCGAATCAGCCATGGAATCTGGAAGAATTTAAAGAAAAATATGTGAATCAGTTTGTTCAGGGTTATTCTGGATTTCGTTGGATTCATTCTTTGTAATATTTTCCAACCATGAAATAAAAGATTTTTTTGGGTTCAAATATGAAATCATTTCTCTGGACTGTTTTGTTCCTTTTTCCCCTCCTGTTAGTGGCTGGAGAAAAACCTTTTGCCAGAATCACACTCAGGACTAATACTACTTTACCAGCGGGAACACCAGTTGCCGTGAGTTTAGAAAGGATGCCTGAATATGTCAGGCATGCCTCTTTGATTTTAGTGATGGATGGAGAATATCAAAATTTTGTTGTTGCCTGCCAAGTGGAAACTCATCCTGTTTCCAGATTATGGTGGTTGTTACCGGAAGAGGTCCCCGCAGGTTCTGTACGTATTTTTGAATTAAAAACCGGTCGAATAGATAAATGGCCTTTTATGGAAATTCGGATGGATTCATCGGGTTTGGAAGTTGGACGGGGAATTGCAAGAGCCTTACGATATAATTATGGTGTAATACCTCCGCCTGATTCCAGTAGCGGACTTTATTCCCGCAGCGGCTTCATTCATCCCATCTGGACGCCGCGTGGCACAGTGCTAACCAGAATTCATCCCAGTGACCATATCCATCACATGGGATTCTGGAATCCCTGGACCAAAGCCATTTTCGAAGGCCAGCAAGTCGATTTCTGGAATTTGGGAGAAGGCGAAGGAACGGTTCGCTTTGTCCGATTTCTGGATGTTCAAATCGGACCTGTATTTGGTTCATTCCAGGTTTTACACGATCATGTGGTGTTCAAGCAAAACGGTAGAGAAAAGGTTGCATTAAAAGAAATCTGGCATGTTAAAGTATGGAATCTGAATCAGATCCCGGGAAAAATCTGGATTTGGGATTTTACAACAGCCCAGTGGTGTGCTACTGATAAGCCGTTGCGAATTTTAAAATATCGGTATGGTGGGTTTGGTTTTCGCGGAACAGCGGAGTGGAATGAGAAAAATAGTGCTTATTTAACCTCCGAGGGAAAAACTCGGGTTGATGGAAATGGTACTAGAGCTCGGTGGTGCATGATTTCTGGACAAACGAATAATGGTGTGGCCGGGATTGCCTTTTTTAGTCATCCTGAAAATCACGAACATCCCGAGCCCATGCGCATCTGGCCCCGCGGCGATGTGTTTTTTGGTTTCTGTCCGGTAGTTTATGCGGATTGGGAATTGAAACCCGGGAAGAATTATATCCGGAAATATCGAGTCGTGGTTTTTGACGGTAAGATGTCTGCTCAGGAAGTGGAAACACTCTGGCAGGCTTTTGCGCATCCACCAAACATGCAAATTGAGTGGTTGAAATAAAAAATCATTTATGTTAAAAAGGAAAAATATGAAACGCAGAAAATTTTTAAAGAAAACTATTCAAGCAAGCGCCTCTTTTGTGGCTGCGCCGTATTTTGTTCCCAGAGCTTTATTAGGCCGAAACTCACCTTCAAATAAAATTACGTTAGGCTGTATTGGGATTGGCCGAATGGGAAGAGGGGATTTGAGTGAATTTCTGGGATTTGAGGATGTGCAAGTCGTTGCTGTGTGTGATGTGGATGCCTGGCGGGTTCAGAATGCCCGGAAGCAGGTGGAGAATTATTATGCCCAGCATAAGAGAAGTGGGAAATATCAGGGTTGTGCTACTTATCGCGATTTCAGAGAAGTTATTATGCGGCCCGATATCGATGCAGTGATGATTTGTACACCCGACCACTGGCATGCGCTTCCCGCTATTTATGCCGCCCGTGCGGGCAAAGACATCTTTTTGCAAAAGCCCCTGACTCTGACCATTGCCGAAGGACGCATTTTAAGTGACACTGTCGAGCGCTATGGCTGTATTCTTCAGGTGGGAAGCCAGCAACGTTCTGATGCCCGCTTCAGGAAAGCGGCGGAATTAGTGCGCAATGGACGAATCGGTAAATTGCATACAGTAAAAGTGGGATTTGGCCGAGATCCTTTTACTAAAGCCCATCCAGTTAAACCGGTTCCTGAAGAACTGGATTATGATATGTGGCTGGGACCTGCTCCTTACGTACCTTATATCGAAGAAAGGGTTCATCCACGAAAAAGCTATGGCCGTCCCGGTTGGTTACGCACAGATGATTATTGTTGCGGCATGATTACTGGCTGGGGGTCACATCACATCGACAGCGCCCACTGGGGGATGGGCACAGAATACACCGGTCCTGTTGAGATTGATGGCCGGGCGGAATTTGATAAGGATGGCGTCTGGGATGTCCACGGTGCTTTTCGAATTGAATATACTTATGCCAATGGTGTGAAACTGATCTGCACACATAATGAGGTGAATAAACAAGGTGTTTTATTCGAAGGAAGCGATGGCTGGATTTATGTCCGTCGTGGTTTTATTGATGCGGATCCACCATTTTTGCTTCAAGAAAAAATTGAACCTGATGAGATCAAACTTTACCATAGTAATAACCATAAAAGGAATTATATTGACTGTATTAAAACGCGCCGGGAACCGGTTGCGCCAGTGGAGATTGGGCATAGGTCTGGTTCGGCCTGTATCCTGGGATATATCTCCATGAAACTCAATCGTAAATTACGTTGGGATCCGCAGAAGGAGAGGTTCATTGATGACGATACCGCCAATCGCATGCTCTCTCGACCTTACCGAAGCCCGTGGAAAATATGACGTTCTGGGCGGACAATGGTGTTAAGAGATAAGACAAAAGACAAAAAATAAAATAAAGTGAGTAATGAAAATGGGAAAATTGTTTAAACGAAGAGAATTTTTAGGTAGTATCTCAAAAAGTTTAATGGTGACTCCATTATTATGGAATTCTGAGATCTGGCCCCAATTTCAACCTGTCAAAATCGAGAAAATCGAAGTGTTCCCAGTGGTTTATCCTATGGTTGGGCGATTTAAATTTTTTGAGGGACCGGATGGACATATGCAAGGTCGGTCTGCTGCTATAGTGAAAATTACTGCTGATGATGGCCATATAGGTTGGGGAGAAAGCGTTCCCATCCCCAAATGGAGTTACGAAACGCTCGAAACAGTAACTACAACAATCCGTCATTACCTTGCTCCCGTTTTGCGCGGTCACAATGTGTTCGATCTTTATGGTGCACATCGGCTAATGAATCGGAATATCGCATCATCTTTCTCAACAGGTCAGCCCATAGCAAAAGCTGGAATTGATATCGCTTTACATGATTTAATTGGAAAAATTACCCGACAATCTTTGTCACAGATGTGGGGTCGAATGCCTGTGCAGGAGATCAGCTTGAGCTGGACATTGAATCCCAGGAGCCTTGATGATCTAGATGAGCTGATTGAGCAAGGCTGGAAAAAAGGATATCGGAATTTCAATGTTAAAGTGGCACCAGACCCAGAATTTGACCTGAAATTATGCCAACGAGTGAAGGAAAGGGTGCCCGATGGCTTTTTGTGGGCTGATGCTAATGGGGGATATGATCTTGCCACCGCCCTGTCCATAGCGCCTAAATTGGCAGATATTGGGGTAGATGTTTTAGAACAACCTTTGCGTGCGAATCATCTTTCTGGCTACCGGGAGTTGAAGAAACAGGGCGCTTTGCCCATCATTATGGATGAAGGAGTGGTGTCGCCTTCCACATTGATGGAATTTATCCGGTTGAATATCCTCGATGGCGTGGCGATGAAGCCAGCCCGATGTGGTGGTCTCATTCCAGCCAAAAGACAAATTGAAATTTTAATGGACGCTGGCTTGATATTTTTAGGTAGCGGATTGACCGATCCGGATATTTCTCTGGCAGCAACATTAAATCTTTATGGCGCCTTTGCTTACAGACTACCCGCTGCATTGAATGGACCTCAGTTTATCAATAAGAGCGTATTGAAAAATCCGTTGAAACCTGAAAACGGCAGAATTACTGTTCCGAGTGGTTATGGACTTGGCATCGAGGTTGATGAAAATAAAGTGAAAGAGATCATGGTAGGGGTTTAGTGCTTTAACGCCCAAGCTCACCGGTAGCTATGGATCCCGCCATAGCGGGAGGAATAGCGGTCACGTGCAGCGAATTGTTAGCTGTCACTACTTGTTCTTTAGTAAGATTTTTAACCAGACTTAGAAAATTGCAATTTTATTTTATATTCACCGAGTTCCTTTTGTATCTTATTGAGTATATCCTTTATCTCGTTACTTTTATACCAGTTATAGAAAGATTCCATATCTGTAAAATGAAATCTTAAAATCAAATTACTAATCCCATAATTAAAGGTAACTTCCATAAATGACAAGGGTTTTAACTCACTTAATTTTAATATAAGATCTGAATCAAATATACTCTCTCCATCATTAACCTTTGAATGGGCTTCAATTGTGACTGAAACTTTGGATGTTTTTAAATTTTTTTCTGTTGTATTTTTAGAAATATTTTGTGAAATGCCTGTAATAACAAACATAAATATAAATAGTATAATTATATTTTTTTTCATTTTTATCTCCTAAATTTTTTAAATAGGGTTTTTATATTGGATATAAATTTAATAGTGCTTAAAACAAAAATAATTATTGGTACCTCATTTTTAAAAAATACTTTTGTTCGGATTTATTTTTTAAAAACATTTAAAATAATGATATCTTTGTAAATAGTTCATTTTAAACGGAAAAATTTTTTTGAAAAATTGGGTCAAATCATGGTTTTTAAACAATTTTTACATTAATATCTGCCTGTGTTTCTATTTTTATTAATACTTTCTTTGAGAATCTCAGGAATATAATTAAAGATCTTCTTCAAAATCTTAGCCTTAATAAATAGCTCTCAAAGATGTCAGATATTGGTAAAATCTGGTATTTTTACCTAAAAAAATTATTTTCCAAGAATTTTAGCAGAAAAATTTACAATTTCATATTTTTTAAACTTTTAAAACAAATAAATACGATGATTGTTGTAAGAATTATTTAAAGAAAAGATATATGACCTTTACATCTTTTTAATCAGTACAACCCAATCCTTTTCTTTTTCTATTGGTGGATAGCCTATTTCCACTGCAGAACTACCTGCTTTTATTGTTTCAATTGTTCCTTTCTGTAATTTACCACCATTTCGTGGATTGTACCACCTTACTGAAAATCGCCCGCTAAAACCAACCAAATTTAAATGTGTAATTTTTCCTTCAGGTAAATAAATGGCATAAATTTCGCCTTTTTTAGCAAATACATAATCATCGGGATTGTCAGTTAACTCATCGGCTGAATGCATCTCCCAGAATGGTAGATATTTATTGAAAAACTCCAGCGCATGACGTGTCAGATTCCACATATTATCTCGACTCTGCCAGTCTTCTGTAGTTAAGTCGTTGTGAGGATAATTGTATCCAAAATACCATTCGCAACCCGCGCCACCAGCCATTAAATTACCCCACAGCGCATACCTTCGTACCTTATCATGCCAGAAATCGTAAATGTCCGGCTTAACACCGGTATGGGCAGGACCTATCTCGTCCAGGCATACAATCCAAGAGTGACTGGAGCTGTCCGATCGTTCCACCCATTTTATTGTCACAGAATGGGTCTTTTTCATGTCTCCTATCTGAAGTGAAGCGCCGTCAAAATATTCAAATCCCAGTAACGGAGTATAAACTTGATTATATTTATTGGGGAAAGTATGCACAACCACCGGATGCTGATAGGGATCATTCTTTTTAAAGTAGGTGGCAAAAGATTTACGTTGCTCATTCGTGTTAGTATTTTCTTCTCCAAGATTCCATACCAGTCCTAAATGATGGGAAAATCGTGCAATTAATTCCCGATAGTAAAGTTTGCGTTCAATCCCAAGATCTCCACCATCCAACAATTGATCATTCTCCTGCTCCTGAGTGATGAGATGCATCATTAAACCCAACCTGTCCATATGAGAAAAAACAATTTCCCATTGATCTAACTTGCTACAATCAAAACGCAACCTTTGGTCAGGGGCAATCCATGGCCAGACATCCTGTCCATCCCCTTGAACATTCATGGTCAAAAAATAAACAGAATTCATCCCTTTGCCGGCCAGGTAGTTTAAGGCGCCAATAATTCCTTTTCCCAGACTATTTTTCCAGGTGGGATCCCCCTTTTTCCAATCAGCTACATGCGGCTGATAGCGATGTAAGTGGGAAGTTTTAGCCTCTCCAGAGCGCTTTTTCTGTGAAATTTTTTTGAGAGCTCGTGTACCATCAAATTCAAAATAGGCTAAAAAATTTTCCGGACTATCAGCTCCACCTTTGATAAAATATTCACCTGAACCACTAAACTGTAAATAATGTTTACCGACATATTTCAACATTCCTTTAGACCGAAAATCCCTTCCGGATTTATCAGAGGGAGAAACCTTAAAACTTCCTCTGGCACCATCGAAATATACCGGTTCTCCCGCTTGCGGATCTGGATTCACTGCTATCTGAGGTCCTTTTCGGAAGGATACTGTATAAGTCCAGATTCCGGTTTCGTCCGGAGTAAAGTAAACGCGCCATTTGTTCCCACTATCTGCTCCAGAGTTGGCCGCATCTCCGTCTGCAGCATAGAATCCCGGAACTGTATATTCCTTGTTTTCTTTTCGAAAAGTGACCTGAAGACGGTAATTTAAAAAGGGATTGTATTCTTCTGTTTCGCTAGTTTCTGGTCCTTCGAATGTGATGGACAAGGGATGCCATTGTTTTAGTTCACCAGTAATTATCCCTGACTTGTTGGAATTGAATTCAAAGGCCTGTAACTGCGAATATATGCGGAAGAAAAAAAGATCAATTAAAATTATTAGCAGACACCAGGCCTTTTCGCGAAATAATTTGGTCATGTTTAACCATCTCTTTTTTCTATATTCTTTGAATTAAGCAATAATTCCAATGTTAATTAGTATGAATTCAATATAAATGAAATTAAAAAAAATTTGTAAAAAACACAATTTTTAGGTAGATAATTTCTTTTATTTTTTATGTAAATTTTAATTGAATTCGGCTCACTGAAAAGAATTTCATGCTTCAATCGAAATAATGTATTCTATGGCAGAAACAGAATATTTTTTAAAATGTTGTCATTTCGATATTAATTTTAATCGGAAGTTTCTTCTTATTCAAATTTTACCCAATACAGTTTTTTCTTCTCATCACAGCAAGGCTGAGTCTTAAGATAAAGAAATTAACTTTCCTTTCCTTTAAAACAAACATAGAATATTGTTCGGTCTCTAGAATACATTAATTTTGGTTTCTTTATCTCGGTTCTCTGAATTC
>CAYLYM010000128.1:0-10938 GCA_964387645.1 uncultured Calditrichaceae bacterium
CTGCTGCAGAAAAACCCACAGCGGGTTTATTTACTAAGTCGGTAACAAAAATCTGGAGGACCTATGGACCGCAAAATTTTGCTAAAAGAGGACCAAATTCCCACCCATTATTACAACATTGCGGCTGATTTGCCCTTCAAGCTGGATCCTCCTCTTCATCCAGTTACTAAGCAACCAATAACACCTGAAGATATGCTTCCCATTTTTCCCATGTCTTTAATAGAACAAGAAATGAGTTCTCAAAAAGAGATTAAAATCCCTGATCCTATCAGGGAAGCGTATACGATTTACCGACCGACACCCTTAATCCGGGCTACACGTTTGGAAGAAGCTTTAAATACTCCTGCAAAAATTTATTACAAATACGAAGGGGTCTCCCCAACTGGAAGTCATAAACCAAACACTGCCATTGCTCAGGCCTACTACAATAAAATGGATGGTACTAAAAAAATTTGCACTGAAACCGGAGCAGGACAGTGGGGAAGCTCACTGGCCCACGCCTGTAGTATCTTCGGGTTGGAATGCACTGTTTATATGGTGCGCATAAGCTACGAACAGAAACCCTATCGTAAGATTATAATGAATCTCTTCGGTGCAGAAGTTTATCCTTCACCATCAGATCGCACTGAAGCGGGAAGAAAAATACTGGAAAAAGATCCTGATTGCACGGGGAGCCTAGGAATTGCCATTTCCGAAGCTATTGAAGAAGCCGTTCAGCGTGACGATACTAAATACTCACTGGGTAGTGTCTTGAATCACGTTCTTTTACACCAGACCGTGATAGGTCAGGAAGCCAAAGAACAAATGGAACTAATAGGTGATTATCCAGATGTTATTATTGGTTGTCATGGTGGTGGTAGCAATTTCGCTGGTTTGGCGTTTCCATTCCTGCGTGACAAAATCAATGGCAAGGACATTGAAGTTATTGCCGCAGAACCTGTCTCCTGTCCTACCCTAACGAAAGGAAAAATGGAATACGATTTTGGGGACACAGCCGGTATGACGCCGTTACTAAAAATGTATACCTTAGGCCACGATTTTATTCCTCCAGCCATTCATGCAGGTGGATTAAGATATCATGGTGCGGCACCATTAGTCAGTGCCTTGTTGGCAAATGGTTTGATTTCCGCCATTGCCTTGCCTCAGAAGGAAATATTTAAAGGCGCTAACTTATTTACCAAGACAGAAGGAATCATTCCCGCACCGGAATCCTGCCATGCTATACAGGCAGCTATACGCGAAGCTGAAAAAGCCAGAGAAGCTGGCGAAGAAAAAACCATCCTCTTTAACCTTTCCGGTCACGGTTTGCTAGACCTCTCTGCATTCGAGACTTTTATGCAAAATAAGTTGGTTGATGAAACTGTTAAAATTGACGTTTAATTATCTAAAAAACAAAGAATATTAAAACGGGAGATATTTTATGCTCCCGTTTTTTTTAACTGGTTAGATATTTTTTCTCATCCACTAAAAAACGATTCCATTGAATAAATTCTAATTACTTTTTGAATGATTTAAAAAAGCTTGTGCTAAAACCTGGAGCACTTCTTCAGTATGTCCTGTAGGTTTTACTTCTTTAAAAACATGTTTGATAAAACCATCCTTACCAATAATAAAAATCGTTCTTTATATTCCTATATATTTTCTTCCATACATGTTTTTCTCACTCCATGCTCCATAAGCTTTGCTACCTTATGATTCAGATCACTTAAATGCATAAGATTCAACTTCTGTTTTTAATAAAATTTTATGCGATTGAATGCTATCCGAACTCACCCTCAAAACCACAACTCGTTGGCATTGAAACTCGGCATATTATCCCGAAAAGAACAGGCCTCTTTCGTACACCCACTGATATTATCTTTTGGATAAAAATAAAGAACCACATGTTTATTCCCCCAGAACTGAGAAAGCGAAACATCTTTTCCCTTATCCGATTTCAGAATAAAGTCGGGCGCTTTATCACCTGATTTTAACATCATCCACCACAAATATTTGATTTATCTCATTAATTCACAACATGTTTCCTTTTCACAAACCAATTTGTAATAATTAAAGAATATAAAATCGATTACATTTTTTTCGGATTACTTGGACGCATATCGATTTCACTAACCATGGTTCGTAGTGGCATGGAAAATGCCCAATAAGCAGCATCAGCAATTTCTTCTGGTTGTATTTTATTTTGGGGCAGGGTCCCGGTAGATACTTGACTATTACAGCCCAGAGTCGTATTCACTGATCCTGGAAATATTGTAATTACCCGAATATCATATTCGCGTACTTCCTCCATTAAACATTGAGCAAATCCACGTAGAGCCCATTTTGTGGCCGCATAACCTGTACCCGTCTTAAAGCCATTTTTTCCTGCCAGAGAAGCAATATTGATGATAGTACCTCCCTCACCACGTGATATCATGTGTCGGATAATTTCCTGGGTTAATATGAATACTGCCCGCATGTTCACCTGCATCATTTGTTCATATTCTTCCAGACTTAATTCCAAAAAGGGTTTTAAATACATTACCCCTGCATTATTCACCAGCACGTCTACTTTACCCAGATTACTGATAGCATTGTGTGCAACTTGAACCACCTGCTCGGGCTGTCGCAAATCGGCCGGAATGATGAATGGTTCTGTGTCGCCTACTTTCTGAATCATTCTGGCAGTTTTTTGCAAATTGGCCTGATTCCGGGCCGTAATAGCCAATTGTAATCCCTCTTTTGCAAATTTCACTGCAATCGCCCGGCCTATTCCCTGACTCGCTCCAGTGATAAGCGCAACTTTCTTTCTATCCATAACTGTGTCTCCCGATGAAATAATTTAATTTTTACTAATTTCAAAAAACTAATATAAAGATAAACTTGAATCACAAATATGGAGCACAATCCACATTACATTTTACTTTAACTACTGCTTTCTTTATTCTATATACCGTATATCTTCCGCATGAAAATATTTAATCTTATTATCACAGTGTATTTAAACCTTCGACAATCTACCCCAATTCAATTGCTAATAAAAAATCGATAAGAGAACTATTACAAGTCTAAAGTATTACACATTATATTAAACAACTAATATTTTTTATCTTTATTTCTTTTCTATAAATTCAGATTAATTATTAAATAATAAGAGAGCCCATTTTTCTTTATATCAATTTTTACTTAATATTTGAATATTAAAAAATTTAATATTTTTATTTGGCAAACAATATTGGATATTTTCCTATAATAAAATCAGCTAGATTATCAACATCCACCAAATCGTTTTCAGTAGGGGATCCTATGACCAGAAATGGCAGAAAAAAATCAACTTTAAGTCCACTTAGGTAATCAACCAATTGATCGACTAATTTATTCCCTCAATTAAAAGATCCCTCAATACCCACAAATCTAGCTTTTGGTTTTAGGGCATTTGTAAGATTTTGTAAGATGTACAGCATATACCATATTGGAGTGTGGTCCTGTTAGAAAAGACGGTGAAGTAAACACCATAGTTGCCGCATTCACCAATCCCTGACACCTTTTTTTCTACGTTGCATGAAATTTGAAATAAATAATCCATTTAAAGAAGAAAGTGCCTTGGTGAACAAGCATTTCATAAAATTGATTCTACCTGGTAACCAACAGCCTCAATAGCAGCAACAACTTTATCTGGATCGATTGCGCCTTCTATGTCAACTATTTTTGTATCCAGATTAAATTTTATGGATTTAATCATTCCTGTTTTTCTCACAGCATTCTCAATGGTCATCTCACAATGATGACAGGACATGTCAGAAATTTTCAGGGTTTGCCTCATAATAGAACTCACATTTCTAAAAAACTTTCAATAAATCAGATAAACTAAACATATTCTTTTGCTCTTTCTTCTCCTCGGAGGACTCTTAGAGCACCAAGTGCCAGTGCCTTCATTTCTTCTTCACCAGGGAATACCATTACAGGTGCGATCCATTCTACACGTTTTTTTATCCATTCTGCCATCATTTCCGAACGCATAAGTCCACCAGTCAAACAGATAGCATCCACTTTGCCAAATAGTACAGTGGCACAGGCACCTATCTCTTTAGCTACTTGATAGGCAATACCTTCATAGATTAAACGAAATTTTTTATTGCCACTTTTAACCTCTTCTTCTACATAACTCATGTCATTAGTGCCCAAATAGGCCACCACTCCACCGTGCCCTTTAATCAATTTTTGCATCTCTGCATAAGTGTACTTTCCTGAAAAACAAACTCGTACCAAATCGCCCACTGGTACGCTACCCGAACGTTCCGGGCTATAAGGTCCATCTCCATCCAGGCCGTTATTCACATCAATAACTCGCCCTTTATCATGAGCACCAACAGTAATTCCTCCACCCAGATGCGCAACGATTAGTCTGGCTTGCTGATAAGTCATACCCAACTTTTTAGCTGCTTCTCGAGCAACGGCTTTTTGATTTAATGCGTGGAAAATACTGCGACGTTTGATAAGCGGCATTCCTGAAATTCGGGCTAAATCTTGCAGTTCATCAACTACTACCGGATCAACAATAAATGCTTCACAACCAATATTTTTTGCCATAGTATATGCAATTAATCCCCCACAATTACTAGGATGATCTCCTTGAATCCCCCTGCGCAGATCGGTCACCATCTGCTGATTTACTCGATAAGTTCCACCTTCAATAGGTTTCAATAAACCTCCCCTACCTACGATAGCTTTAATCCTGGAATCATCAACTTTGTGTTTTTGCAACAATTTGACAATGATTTCCATCCGATAAAGTTCTTGATCTGAAGCTTTATTAAAACGGGCTAATTCGTCCAGGGGATGTCGAATTGTCTCGGAAAAAAGTTCTTTCTCTCCCTCGAAGAGAGAAACCTTAGTAGAAGTAGATCCTGGATTTATAACAAGTATATGCGGTTCACTCATTTTTTAACACTCCTTCTTTTAGGAGAGTCTCATTGCGGTAGCAATGGATAAAAATTTAGATTCTTCAGAATCAGCCCGGGAAGTAAGTACAACCGGTACTTTGGCACCAATCACTATACCCGCCGTCTTTGAACCGCCTAAATAAGTTAATACTTTATAAAAAATATTTCCGCTTTCAATATTCGGTACAATAGCAATATCCGCTTCTCCACCTACTTTGCTTTTTATCCCTTTTACTTCACATGATTTTTTTGAAAAAGCATTATCAACCGCTAAAGGCCCATCAATAAAAGCATTTCCAATTTGGCCACGTTCAGCCATTTTTGCAATAATTGCCGCATCAGTTGTTGCTGGCATTTTTTCTGGATATACATTTTCTACTGCAGTGATTAAAGCAACCTTAGGTTGATCTATACCCAATTTCTTTACGGCAGAAATAGCATTTTGAGCGATTTCAATTTTCTCTTCCAAGGAAGGAGCAATATTTATAGCAGCATCTGACATGAAAATCAATTTATGATAATATGGTGTTTCAAAAACAGCCAAATGGGATAATAACTTACCATGGCGTAATCCCTCCTCTTTATCCAGAACTCCCTTCATTAGCGAAGCAGTCGAACAAAGTCCTTTCATTAAAACTTCTGCTCGACCATCTCTGATAAGTTGTATTGCTCGTTTTACTGCTGCTGTTACTTCAGCCACATGTTCGATTTCAAAATTTCTCAGTGCAATTTTTTTTTCTTTAGCAATTTTTTCTATTTCAGGCTGATTCCCGACCAATACAGCCGTGGCCAAACCCGATTTCTGTGCTTTTTCCAATGCTTCCAATACATCAGCATCCTGAGCAGCCGCTACTGCTATTCTATGTTGGGCTCCGGATTTTACTTCATCAATTAATTGATTAAAATTCATAATTTTTATTTTTCTTTTCACTTATTTCATTCAACAAACCTTAAGATAAATCAATTTAGAAACTACCATAATAAGTATCAAGATATTTAAATTTCAATTCGAATATATTTCTTATTACTACAATCGAAAATTACAACCCCTTATTTTGTAAACAGAGTTACATAACAAGTAAAGAAAGACCTGTAACTCAAATAAAATAGTTAAATGAATTTCAAAATAAAGTAAAAATATTAGCGCAGGTAAAAACAACTCAGCGTATCCTTCTCCTTTAAGATCTATTACCAAAGAGAAGAACACTTTGTAGTAAAATAAATTGGGATCAGAAATAATTCGCATAATTTACCATTACCTACCAAATCCGAACCAATATCCTTTATCAGTTGAGCGATAGTTATATATAACAAAAAAATGAAGGGGGAGAATAAAAATCTCCCCCTTTTCGAAAGTATCTGGCTACAAATTAATTCCAGGAGGAGGTGCAATATATCCTTCTTCCATGAAAAGTTGAGTTTCTTCTCTCGCTTTTTTAATTATTCGTTCAGCCGTTTGATATAACTCATCATAACTCATTTTGATCCGTGCCACACCTTGTTCAATGGCTTTCATGCCCACGGCAACAGCTTCTCTCGGGAAGACTTCCCATTCTTCCATATCTGGAACAATATAATCTTCTCTTAAACCTTTATCTTCAGCGGTCTTGGCTAATTCCTGTGCAGCCGCAATACACATTTCATCGGTTATAGTGCGAGCCATTACATCAAGTGTACCACGGAAAATACCCGGAAATCCGAGAGAGTTGTTAATTTGATTTGGAAAATCAGAACGTCCTGTGGCCACGATTCTGGCACCTGCTTCTTTAGCTTCCCAGGGCCATATTTCAGGAATCGGGTTGGCACAAACAAACACAATAGCATTATCAGCCATTCGCGTGATCCATTCTTTCTCGATGGTATCAGGACCTGGTTTGGATAAAGCAATCAATACATCGGCCCCTTCTATAGCCTCCCGCGGGCCACCTTTTTTTTGCTTTTCATTGGTTATCTGACATAAATGCCATTTCTCTTTATAAGGGCTGTTTTTGATATCATCACGGTCTCGGTGCAGAATACCTTTTGAATCCACCATAATGATGTTTTTCGGATTAACACCTGCTTTCATAATCACACGAGAAATCGCTATATTTGACGCGCCAGCTCCAATCATGGTGATTTTTGCTTCATCAATTTTTTTATTTACCAACTTTAATGCGTTGAATAACCCTGCTGCAGTTACTGCTGCCGTCCCCTGCTGATCATCATGCCAAACTGGTATACGTGCTTTCTCTCTCAAAGTATCCAAAATGTAAAAACATTTAGGCTGAGCAATATCCTCTAAATTTACACCGCCTAGGGCAGGTTGTAAATAAAGTACCGTTTTAATAAACTCGTCTGGATCTTTTGTATCAAGTGTTAAAGGAAATGCATCAACTCCGCCTAAATACTTAAACAGGAGAGCTTTCCCTTCCATTACAGGTAATCCAGCTTCAGGACCAATATCACCCAGTCCAAGCACTCGTGTACCATCGGAAATTACAGCAATTGTATTCCATTTATTAGTATGCTGAAATACCATTTCCGGATTTTTCTGGATGTCTTTACAAGGAGCTGCCACACCTGGCGTATACCAAACTCCAAAACTTTCAATTCCCCAGACAGGCGCTTTGGGTATAACCTCAATCTTTCCTCGATAAAACGGATGTAATCGCATAGCATCCTCTGCCGGTTTACTTGCTTTAGCAAGAAGTTCTTCTTTATTAACCTTTTTTTCCATAATTCCTCCATACTGTACTAGGTAAGTGTTATTTAATTTTTTTACTCCAAATTTTCTAAAGCCACATCAAATATCAATTTTCGTTATATCAAAAGAACATCCAATTTGCCAATAATTTTATATATTTTATACTTGAATATACTTTTAATCTCTTCACTAAAAGTTTAAATAATAAAAGTTTTTAAATAAACCGCAAAAAAGCAAATGTACAAAGATTTTTCGTAAAATAATTTTGAAATATAAAATAATCATAAATATTTATTTGTCATTCTATAATTTTTTAAAGCTTTCAAAAAGTAAACAAAACTCTAATTTTACTAAGTACATATAAATTAAATAATTCCCAGAAAGCTTAAACATAATATTGAGAATTTCAATGAAATTCCTCACGATGGGAAGCTCAACAAACATAGTACTTGTTAATTTTATCTCATTTAAACTTACAAAAATAATGTAATAAAATCAATAATATTAAAATAATTATAAGTATATTGATTATAATATTAATTTCATCAGCCTACCACTCATCACAAACATTAATTTTAAACTTCATATTTGTAAAATTACTTCCTGTGAAATTGTTATTTATTAAACAAAATTAAGAAAAATTTTTCCATGTCATGTAATCATTTCAAAATTAAGTTTAAATTTTAATTTTTCCAATTCGATAATAAAAATGGTCGGTATCCCAGGCGTGTTATGTGGTTTGTCCTTAGAAATGATTACTCTGAATAATTCGCATAAAAATAAAAAAAGACAGAGGTTAAGAAAAACAAAAGCCTCTGTCGTTATTCAATAAAAATATTAGAATTTTTTTATCAGAAATAGCAGTTAGATTAGGATTCCTTATCAGATTTATTGGATTTTTTTTCTAAATTTTTTTCGGCTATCAACTTAATAAAAGGTGTAAACAGGTCGATGGGTATAGGAAAGATAGTTGTTGAATTATTTTCTGAAGCAATTTCAGTTAGCGTTTGTAAAAACCGTAACTGAATAGCAACAGGAAATTCTTCAATAATTTTTGCAGCCATTTGTAATTTCGTTGCGGCTTGATATTCACCCTCAGCATGGATAACCTTTGAACGACGTTCTCGTTCCGCTTCGGCCTGTTTAGCCATAGCACGTTTCATTTCTACTGGAAGATCAATATGTTTTATCTCAACTAAGGAAACCTTAACACCCCAGGGGTCTGAATGTCGGTCTATGATCTCTTGCAATTCTTTATTAATTTTTTCTCTTTGAGCCAAAAGTTCATCCAGTTCCACCTGACCGACAATACTTCGTAAAGTTGTTTGAGACAACTGTGAAGTAGCATAAAAGTAATTTTCCACTTCTACTACTGCTTTTTCAGGATCGACAACCCTAAAATATACTACCGCATTTACTTGGATGCTTACATTATCTCGAGTAATAACGTCCTGTGGCGCTACGTCATGGACCACAGTTCGAAGACTTACTTTCACCATTCGATCAATGATAGGGATGAGGATGATGAGACCTGGACCTTTGGCCCCAACCAAACGTCCCAGGCGAAAAATAACGCCACGCTCATACTCTCTTAAAATTCGTATCGCGCTGGCTAATAAAATTAATATTAAAAAAATAAGGGTGGCAAAATAAGGCATGATGGATCCTCCAAAATTAATCAACTTTTTTTACCATTATGGTTAGATTTTTAATCGAAATAACTTTAACGATATCTCCCTTACGGATATTTTCATTGCTAATTGCTTTCCAAATTTCTCCATGAAGTGCCACTTTCCCCGCTCCTTTAGAAAAATTCGCAATAGCTTCGCCTTGCTCACCAATAAGTCCTTCTTTACCTGTTACCGGTTTCCGTCGTTGAGCTCGGATGCCCATTCCAAGAGCAAACACAAAAAAAAGAACAGTCAACAATGTGGCAAAGGCAATTAATTTCCAGGAAACTTGAAATAACGGGATGGCTGATTTGAATAGCATCAAAGATCCTAAAACCAACGACACAACACCTCCTATGGTTAAGATACCATAACTCGGGACTTTAATTTCTGCAGCAAATAAAATAATTGCGAAAAGGATAAGCAACAGCCCAGCATAATTTACTGGTAAAGTATGTAAAGCATAAAATGCAAGTATTAAACAAATACCACCTACCACACCAGGCAAAATAGCTCCTGGATTATAAAGTTCAAAAAAGATACCATAGATTCCAATCAGAAGAAGTATATAAGCGACATTGGGATCGCTAATAACATTTAAGATTTTAAAGCGCAGAGACATCTCAATTTCTATTTTTTCCGCATTGGCAGTATGGAGAATCTTTTTACCTGTAGTCAATTCGATCTCCCGACCATCTAACCATAACAGCAAACTGTCCAGATCCGAAATAACAACATCGACCACACCTAATTGTAGAGCTTCGCTGGCTGGTACAGAAGCACTTTCTCTAACAGCTTTTTCAGCCCATTCTTTATTTCTACCCCTTTTTTCAGCAATACTCTTTATAAATGCTACTGCATCATTGGTTATCTTTTCCATCATGGTCCCACTAGTATCTGCTGACATACCTAATGTTACCGGATGTGCGGCACCAATGTTCGTTCCTGGTGCCATTGCCGCTACATGTGCAGCGTAAGTAATAAAAACACCTGCTGAACCTGCCTTAGATCCAGCCGGAGCAATATAAATGACTACCGGAACTGGAGCAGCCATAATATCTTTTACTATCTGTTGCATTGATTTCATCAATCCACCAGGAGTATCCATCATTATGATTAAACATTCTCCTCCCTCATTAGCTGTCTTTTCAAGAGCTACCTGAATAAAATCTGCAATTACTGGATTAATTGCACCTTCCAATTTTGTTACATGTACTCGAGATTGTGCAATCGCCGAAATGATAAAAGAACAACACAAAATGCAAAGGAATGAATTCTTCATCATCTTAAATTGACTGAGTTTCTTTTTCATATTAATACAATTCATGATAAATGTCAAGAATTATGTTTAGCCTTATCGAAAATATGAAAAGTGTGCAATTGTCAGAAAGGAAAAACCGTTAATTGAATAATACTTTTGAATTTGGAGAATACAAAATTGAGATAAAAAACATATTTAAATACATATTTGCAACTGATTGATATGCCATACTTAATTTCAAAAAAATTCCCTTATTTCAACACCTTGTCCTATTGTAATTAAGGTAAAACACTATTTGAGTAAAAATCGAAATAATAAGAAAAAAAATTAACCTAGTTATTTAAAATTTGCCTTAAATTTTATTGGTATTAAGGTTGGATAAACATACAATCCATTATG
>CAYLYM010000129.1:0-10569 GCA_964387645.1 uncultured Calditrichaceae bacterium
GAGCCTGATGAAATCAGGCTCTTTTTGTTTTACTTCTCCTCTAAAAAAAATTGCATTAAAAAAGGTAAACCACACCCATTTATTCTTTACATTTTGGGGGTTTGTTTTAAATTTACTGTAGTCATTAAATTGAGATCTGTTCAAATGACTGTTAAAAATATGAAAGAGAAACCGAATTTTGTTCTTGATGGAATGCTTGCCGGGCTTTGCCGATGGCTCAAATTTTTAGGATTTTCTGCCCGCATTGTGAACAATCCCAAACAATTGCCTTCCTCCCTGATTCCAGATAAAAAAACCATTTTTCTTACCCGCACACCTAAACACTATATTGACAATGAAGATATCATCTGTTTTGTGCTAACATCGGATCAGATCCCTGAACAACTTGAAGAACTCAATAAAGCTTTTCAGATTTTCAACAAGATAGACTTTCTATCGCGTTGTTCGTTATGCGATGTTCCCATTGAACCAGTGAAAAAATGGACTATCAAAGATAAAATTCCTGAAAAAGTCTGGAAATCATACGATCAGTTCTGGCGGTGTCCTGCATGTGAGAGAATATACTGGGAAGGTGGTCACGTAAAACGAATGAAAGAAAAACTTCGACTGATGGGAGTTCCTTTAGAGAATAATAAATAAATGCTCCGGGTTACAGTGAAAATTCAGAAAGAACCATTCAATGTCCATTGAATTGAAATTTTAGTTTATTTATTCCCATCCTACCTTTAAATTCACTTCTTGTTTTAAACCAATTTAATTCAAGGAGCAAGAAATGTCGGATAATGTTCTTTTTTCACAGATATCCAAAAAGATTGATACCTATCGTCAACAGATGATCGAATTTCAGAAATCATTAACCAGACTTAAAGCAATCAGTCCAGGCAGTGGGGGAAATGGCGAATGGGACAAAGCTATGTTTATTAAAAAATTCCTGGAGGAAAAAGGAATAAAAGACATTCAGCAAATTGATGCTCCTGATCCCCAGGCAAAAAACGGTGTGAGACCCAATCTTATCGTACGCCTCCCGGGCAAATCTTCTCAAAGAACCATTTGGATAATGGCCCATCTGGATGTGGTACCTGAAGGGGATCTTAAATTATGGAAAACCGATCCGTTCGAAGTCATTGAGAAAGATGGGAGGCTTTATGGTCGCGGCACCGAAGATAATCAACAAAGCCTGACGAGCGCTGTTTTTACTGTCCTGGCTTTCCATGAATTAGGTATTCAACCTGAACACGATCTGGCAATTCTTTTAGTGGCAGATGAGGAAACTGGTTCAAATTTCGGACTTTCGTTTATATTGAATAACCATCCAGATCTTTTTAAAAAGGAGGATATAATTATCGTTCCTGATGCTGGTGAGCCTGATGGAAGTATGATCGAAGTAGCAGAGAAAGGAATCCTCTGGTTAAAATTCACCACTAAAGGAAAACAGTGCCATGCCAGTTTGCCGAATCAGGGCATTAACGCTTTTACTGCAGCTTCTCATCTGGTTGTCAGACTACAACGCTTATATGAAATTTTTAATAAAAAAAGCGATGTCTTCATACCTCCTATTAGCACTTTTGAACCAACCAAAAAAGAGGCTAACATACCTAACGTAAATACCATTCCAGGTGAAGACATCTTTTATCTGGATTGCCGAATCTTACCAGATTACTCCGTTGAACAAGTGTTATCAGAAGTCAGAAAAATATGCGATACGGTTGAGACTGAATTTAATGTTAAAATTCAATTCGAAGTTGTGCAAAACGAAGAGGCGACCCCGGCAACACCTATTGATGCCCCGGTAGTACAAATGTTAAAAAAAGGAATAAAAGAAATTTATGGAGTGGAAGCTAAACCAATGGGCATCGGTGGAGGGACTGTAGCCGCTATATTCCGGCGAGCAGGACTACCTGCTGCCGTGTGGTCGACCATCGATGATGTTTGCCATCAACCCAACGAATACTGCATCATCGATAATATGGTAAACGATACTAAAGTCTTCGCCCATATCTGTTTGCAGAAAATTTAATTAAAAATCATGTTTTGAAGTGGAGGTATATTAATGGAATACCATCGATATTGTAGAACAGTCGTGCCCATCGGGGGCATTTTTGAAAAAGTAGATGAAGCTTTATCTTTTGTGAACGATTTCGAAGGAGAAATCATCACAGAGCAAATTAAAAATTTGCGTTTTTTTGTAGACGATGAAGGCTATCTTGTGACCGAAATTAACAATCGATTTAATTATATCTCTCATTCAGCATTGAAAGATTTATGTCGTCTGCTAAAATTACCTGCTTCTTTTATTAATAAATTTCCTATCAGTCGATTAATTTTGGACACATTAAATCAAAACCCTTATCTAATAGATGACGGACATATGATTAATCTCATCCTGTGGAAATGGGACGACCGCGAAGTCATTGCTGGTATCCTCCCTATTGATACTTCTTCCATAAGTTTGATTGATTACTTAAATATCTTAAAAGAAGAAGGTGTATTTAACCGAGAAGAGGCGTTAATAGATGCCATTGTAATAACCGGCGAAGAGATTGTTCTCTATTTTCTTCTGAATAAAGAAGTCCAAAGGGAAAGATTCGGCTTTACAGGTGGTTTTTCCATCCACTATTCCCCTACTCGGGCGGTCGACACAATTATTTATCCATTCTATCGCATGTTGGTCACCACGTCAACCGGTGAATATTTCGATTTTGATTTCGAATCCAATAAAAAATTACACGTTGCCCGGCGCCGCAAGAGAGATTTCGAAGAAGCTACTTTAAATTTATCGATTAATTATCTGGGCGAAGATCTTGGCATAGATTTCGAAACCACATTAAAACGTGGAATAGCTGCCCGGGAGATATCTTCGCTTAAGTTTTCAGTGGTTAAATATCTGAAATCCAGGGCATCTTCGGTTTATAATTTTGCGGGGATGAAAATCAAGTCTGGTATCATTGTCGAAGAAATTATACCAGAATACAAACATTTTGTTGAAGCCCATCGCGAACAATTACAAAACCGCGAAAAATACGAAATCAATACGATGATGGTTGACTTCTTCCTCCCAGCTTATTACAACAGGTTATTTACTTTCCGCTCCAGCAGCGAAAATCCCTACTACTTTATTCGTTACCGACAGGCTATTGGGAAAATATTTGATAAAATTTTGGAAGAAATTGGTGATATCGTAATAGCAGAGCAAACTGATCAATCCATGAACATAAGATGAACTTCTTAGTTATCTACAGTTATATGTGGATTTTTAAATAAAAGCCCCTTTGCTAAAAGACGAGGGGGACAATATGATACTATTCGAAAACAAAATAAATTCCAATTAAATTCTTAAAATTTAATATAATTATTCATTTACCTCTGAAATTTCAACCCTGTCATTCTCCAATAAGGAAACACTTTATGCTTACTCCCGACTCGCCGGGATGAAAAATCTGTATATCGATTGAATTAAGTTAACTATTACCAGGAATTACAAGCAGTTACCTATTTATTTTTCGGATCAAAGTAAATAGTCAAAAATTTTAGCTACTGGCTTTTATATTAAAAAAATGAGTATTTAAAAACTTCTTAATCCCAATATTTTTTTAAAATTTCCTGCATAATCGGATAATTTTCATCCGTGTCACCAAGTTCTTCTCGAAGTCTCCGAAGCTCTTTCTTCAGTTCTTTTATAACTTCAGAATAGACTGGATTATTATATTCGTTTTTTAATTCTTTTGGATCCTTTCTCAAATCGTAGAGTTCCCAACCAACTTTGGTATTTTGAGTAGTGTCTCTGGATATTTTTGGTGACTTTCCAAGCCCCTGGCCATAAAAGAAAATTAATTTATATTCTTTTGTACGAATTCCAAAATGAGCTGGTCGGCTACATTGCAACCAGTAGCGATAATACATGGAGGTTCGCCAGTTTTTTGGTATTTTTCCTTGTAAGATTGGACGAAAACTTCTTCCTTGCATATATTTCGGGATTGGAACGCCAGCATAGTCTAAAAATGTTGGTGCGAAATCTATATTCAAACAGATTTCATCACTTACACTACCAGGTTTAATTTCCCTGGGATATCGTATTAAAAAAGGCATCCGGAGAGATTCTTCATACATCCAACGTTTATCGATATAATTGTGTTCACCAAGAAATAATCCTTGATCGGATGTATAGACGACTATGGTATTCTCAGTTAATCCCTCTTTATCTAGATAATTTAACAATCGTCCTACACTTTCATCAACAGCAGCACATGTTCTTAAGTAATCTTTTAAATACTTTTGATAAGCAGCTTTTCGACGTTCTTTCGGGGTCATTCCCTCGGTATTCAGTGTGCCCGTCGGATAATTTTTTGCTGCTGCCCGTTCCGCAAATTTTTCAATGAAAAAACCATATCCACGAGACCCCTCAGAACGATGACTCTGATCTTCCCAAAGGCTTTCTGGTTCAGGTATTTCGACATTATCAAACATATGCTCATGTCTTGGTGCATATTGCCAGGGTGCATGTGGCGCCTTGTGATTACACATTAGAAAAAAAGGCTTATTTTTATCTCGATTATTTAACCACTCTATTGTTAAATCTGTAATAACATCAGTGGTGTATCCTTTGTATTTTACTCGTTTTCTTTTAGCAAAATCAGCTTGCTCCTCATCAACGCCAATTACTTTGAATTCTGGATTAAAATATTCTCCCTGACGATGCAACACTTTATAATAATCGAAACCAGAAGGTTCATTATGTAGATGCCATTTACCAATAACCGCTGTTTGATAACCTGCCATTTGCAATTGCTTAGCAAGATTATCCCGCTTGGGATCAAGTCCATCATACAGTGTGTATACACCATTTTTATGACTATATTGTCCTGTTAAAATAGAGGCGCGACTTGGTGTACAAATTGAATTAGTACAAAAACACGATGTCAATTTCATCCCTTCTTTAGCAATCCGGTCAATATTTGGGGTTTTAAACACTTTAGTCAGGCGTGAACCATAACAACTTATAGCATTCGTAGCATGATCATCAGCCATAATAAACAAAATATTTGGTTTTTCAACAACCTTATTTTTTGCAAGGTTTAGTCGAGGTATCGACCAAATAAAGCTACTTATTCCGATTAATTTTAAAAAATACCTGCGAGTCATAGTGATGTTTTGCATATTTACATCCTTAATAAGTTTTCCTTTGAAAAACAATTTTTTTCGAAAAATAAAATTTTTCGCATTAAAGTTTCATGATTATTTATTCTATTCCGATATCCCAGCTTTATCATTTCTCCGCCAGAGGGCACTTTTCCTGAATCCCAACAAGTTGGGATGAAAAATTTGCCTTCTGGTAAAAATAAACTAATCATTTCAATTTTAGAAAAGCTTTAAATTTCTCCTCATTATCCCAAATAAATCTTTAACTATGGTTAAAATAACAATTATTTACACTACATATCTTTTCTTATCAGGAATTACAACAGATGACCTCCGTACTTCTCAGATTAAATTAGCCAAATATCACAATTAAGCTATTTTAAAATAAGCTCGACTTTTTAGCTAAAAAACTCGTTTACTTCAAAAGAGTTAACAGAATAGCTCGCACATCCATCACTTGCTTACCTGGAATTTTTAGAGCACGAAGAGTTAATTGACCGCGGCCTTTTTTCAACTTAAAAACACCCAGACGAAGTGGACGAAAGTCTTTAACGTATGATTCGGTCTCACGGGGAACTCGATCGTATTCTGCACCGACCAGAGGCGGATCATGCGGTTCAGAGACCTTCCCTTGAAGACTACTGCCTTTAAAACTTAACTCAATCATAGAGCCAACATCCTCTTCAGGACAAGTGTAATAAATAACGGCTTCGTAATTGCCACCGGTAACAACCTCAATATCCCAGGTCATTTTATCTTCTTTACTAATCCAATTTGTAAAGAAAGAACAATTGGGTGCTTTTGCACTGCGTTTGACATTTCCCCACGGAACACCATCTCTCGCAGGTAATGGCGTCGTTGGGAATTCAGGATAGCCCACTGGAAAGGGTCGATCATCTTTTTCTATTCCTTTTAAAACTTCTTTCTTCCAATTAATAACAGCTTGCATAAGTTTGGCTGCTATTTCTGGTTGTTCTTTAGAAATATCGTGTTCCTGTCCAGGATCTTTTACCATATCAAATAACTTGCCTGTATGATCAAGCCGATATTTTTGGGTTCGGACACTAACTCGCCCTCTATGGTGGGTAAAAATCATCCGGTCAGGCCAATCTTTAACTCTTCCTAAAAGTAATGGTTTCAGGCTTATTCCATCGAGTGGTTTTTTACTAACGATTGGAACTGAGGCCATATCAGCTAGAGTTGGAAGAAGATCAATGGCACCAGCAATTTGAGAAATTTTTATTCCTGGTTTAATATGACCAGGCCATCTAATCAAACAAGGTACACGAACCCCACCTTCATCGGTTGTGCCTTTCTTTCCTTTCATTCCACCGTTCCAACGCCAGCTATTTGGTCCATTGTCACTAAAATAAACCACGATGGTCTTCTGAGATAAACCCAGCTCATCCAGTTTACGAAGGACACGACCAACGTTCCAATCGATGTTCTCACACATCGCCAGAATACAACGTGTTTTTTCTATTTCTTCTTTCTCAGGGTCTCGATTACGCAACTTTATTGGGCAATTTTTGAATTTGTTGTAAAATCTATCAGGAACTTGTAAAGGATAATGCGGTGTATTGTATGGTAAATAACAAAGAAAAGGACGGTTTTTATTTTGCTCGATAAATTTCAATGCATGGTCTGTCAGATCATCGATTATAAATCCTTTTCCCCGTACAATTTTCCCGTTATGTTCAAGAACTGGATTAAAATAATTCCCCCAGTGTCCAGAGCAAAATCCGTAAAATTCATCGAATCCACGAGCATTGGGATGGTAAGGATATTGTGTACCGTTATGCCATTTCCCAAATGCAGCCGTCGCATATCCAGCAGCCTTGAATGTATCTCCAATGGTTTTTTCGTCAAGATTCATCCTTTCGGCTCCGGTAGTGACTCCATGTACACCAGTTCGGGGGTGATAACGTCCAGTTAATAATTCAGCTCGAGTTGGTGCACAGACCGGACAAACATAAAAGTGCTCAAAGATTGCTCCATCGCGGGCTAATGAATCAATATTGGGTGTATCTAGATTAATATTTCCATGAACACTCAAATCGCCCCAGCCCTGATCATCAGCTAAAATGATGACAATATTCGGTCGTTCTTCGGCCATTAAGGTTTTTACAAATAAGGGGGAGGCCACCGAAAGAATACTCATTCTTTTTAAAAAATCACGGCGAGTTAAACAGGATTGACTCATTTTTTATATTCCTCCTATTAATCGATAGTAAGTCATGCATTTACTATTATTTAAAAACATTTCTGATTAAAAAATATTTATTAAGCAAGATTACATAAATATTTGCTCAAATTCATAATTTTTGTCAAAAAAATAATACAAAAGAAATATAAAAATTTCAAGAATATAAATCTTCTATAAAACATAAGCTTTTTTAAAACCATTACAAAAACCGAACATAAGTTTAGTAGGTTGTTTGAAATAACATGTTATCAATTACTTGATCGTGATTTATTTAAAATCATCTGATTTATAAAGGCAAACTCTTACCTCTTTGGAATGAAACGAATGCGGGGGTAGATAAAAAGTTCCAAATTTTCACTCAATCCAGGGATAGACAGACTTATAAAAAAATAGATCATTAAGAAAGCTAATACTCATTTGGCATTTTCTGAAAAAAAAGACCAATACATTTTGGCATTATTTAGGAGTCATAAACCAGAGCGGATACCTGAGCCTGTAGTGTTTCTAATTTAATACTTTTGATTAGAAAAGATAAAGGAAGAAAAAAACCGAAAGGCTAAATATAATTCCTTTCAATCAAAAGTATTTAATCATACTTGAATTATGAATTTTTCTTATCGTGATATTTAATCATTAATTTCCCTTAATTCAACTTTAAAAGGTCGAAGTCTGAAGAATTGGATCAGATTTATGACGAGATGCAAAAGCCAGAAATTTTTTCGAAAAAATTAATCCGGGTTTTTCTCTAAGAAAATATTAATGCGAAAAAATTTAAGTCAAAAAATGCTATGTAATAAAATTAAAAATCTTCTCTTTTCGTAAAGAACAGAAAGTCTAAGAGGCCGATGGAAGAAGTTTTCAATCGCCGTTCTAAATTACCAGTATTACCACAATAATAGGCCCCATCTTTGAGACTTTTTAAAATATATGTGTAATACATGCGGTGTCTGTTCGAAAAAATTCGAACCGATTTCGCCCAAAACCGATAAAACTCGCTGGGCAGGCGGTATTACCCCCAGCCCCCCTTCCGCCCGCCCCGCGGAAGTCGACCTTTTCGGATTGGACTATTTTAAGTTTTTCTAATCCCGACTTTTGTCGGGATTGCTCGGCTTCGCCGAGCTTGGCGGCAAATTCTTTTATTAAAAAATAGTTCCATTAATGGAAATATTTCTTTCAATATTACTCCAATCTGTTTGTAAATATTGTAGGATTTCATTGTATAATTTTTTCAATACTTCACTCGAAATTGGCTTATTTCTATCTTTTCCTTTTCTAATCACAAAGATATTATCTATTCTTGATGTAGAAGGATCCACTTTATAATCTAAATCATAAGTTTCTGTAACAATATAAAATTTACAATGCGGATTCCCTGCTTTAATTTTTTCTGCTGTTGCAATACTACCTTCCAACATTGTCTTATCTATGTATGTCTTACATTCGATTGAAACAACTGGAACAAATAATCTATACGTTTCATTTTCGTCCTTGAATATAACTTTTTTATAAATAGCAAAATCTTGGTCTTTTTGATTAATTTTTATAAAATTATTACTTTTAAATTTATCAAAACTTGGTGGAGAAAAATAAAGATTATTATAAGCTTTCACTTGTCCAACTTTAATATTACTGTCAGATACCTCTTTAAATAAGTGATACAAAAATTCCTCAAGTATAGTCGATTCAAACTTAGATTGAGAAGAAAAAATCAATTTTCCTTTATTATCAATATTATTTTTTTTAACAAATTCTCTATACTCAATAAATGTATTTATTTTTTCATCAACATCATTATTATCCATTTTTAAATAAAATTTTTGATATTCAGAGAAAAATATTTCTATTCTGTCTTTATTCCTCTTGGCCAGAATATTTTTTCCATGGACACACCCCTTACATAATCCTCTTAAAAATTCTATTTGTTCGCTTCTTAATGACATAATTATTCAAACTTTCTTAACTCATTCGCAATAATTTTTAACTGCTTTTTCGACTTGGGAAGATTCTAATGGTTTAAAATATTTATGTATTGGTTTATCGACTAAACGCTCCCCTTTCAAAAAAGTAAATATTTTCAGATCAACTTCTTTAAAATAAGATAAAAGAGTATGTGTAGCATGGCTTCCAAATGTTTTTTCGTTTAATTCTGAATAATCGCCTCTTAACTGACTTTCTAGCTGAAAGAGATAACATTTTAAGTGTGGAAACTGAGTTTTTAATAGCTTAAAATCAACAAGAATTCTCTTTAGCATTGCATTTTCTGTATAAGCCTTACATTCAATTCCTAAAACAAATTTCCCATCGATAAAAACTTGCTTATCTACGCTCAGTTTATAGTAACAATTGTCTATATTCGATAATATATATTGCTTAATTTCCTCATCTTTAAGTTCACTAATATAATCCCTCATTATCGGAATCTTAAATTTTTTAGAATTAATTTCTAGTCTATCCTCATCGCCACCAATAGATGCCATACAAGTTTTATAACTTCTCCAGTTATATACTCTTGAAGTTTACCTTTAACACTTCGAACCACCCCACCATAAGCCCTATCATTATTATTGTGTGCATCTCTATCTACCACTTTTACGACTCTGGTATATTCTTTTACTAATTCTTCAATTTTTTTCTTGTCGATATTAATAATTACAAAATCAATTTAAAGCTGAATTAAAATAATTTTGTTTCAATTGCAGTACTTTTTGTTCTTTTTTCTGCGATATCACAATATTCTCTTGAAATATCAATTCCTAAGTATTTTCGTCCTAATTTCTTAGCAACTGCTGTTGTTGTTCCTACTCCATTAAAAGGATCTAATACAACATCATTTTTAAAGCTAAATAGTTTTAATACCCGTTCAACTAACTTTTCTGGAAACATTGCTGGATGTTCCCATTTTTTCATGTCTCTTTCAGGTGCTATAGCCCACTTCGCTATAACCCATTGTTTAAATTCTTCTGCTTCTATATCGATATTCTCTCTTTTTCCTTCTTTCTTTAAAGTACCTTTGGCAAATATTTCCAGGAATTCCCAAGTGTACTTTAGATATGGATTACTCGGACTTTTCCAGCTCCCCCACGCGGTATATTTACAGTTATAGTTATTTTTCTCCCAAAGTACCTCGCCTTTCCAAATTAACTTTTTTTCAATAAAGTAGTGGCTAATTATGTGATGACTGGGGATATAATCTGAAAACAAAGGTTGAATATTAATAATAATTCTAC
>CAYLYM010000130.1:0-10340 GCA_964387645.1 uncultured Calditrichaceae bacterium
AAACCACCTACCATACTAACTTTTCCATTGCCCCACTTTTGTTTAGCCCAACATTCAATAGTAGCATACCCATCGTCTTCTTCCCGGACAAATGGTGCCCCTTCACCACAGGAAGCAAATCTGCCCTAACATCTTGTATGGCAACTATACAAATTTTGAATAATATTCTCAATATTCTATGAGTCTCTCTTTATTGAGGGGTGTTCTTATCAAAAGAATGGAATAATTTTTATTTTTTTCAGAAAAACATCAATCTATGGCCGGGTTGTTGCTATTGCACCAAGGGAATCATCATGTTCTTATTGATACTATATTTAAAATTATTTGAATCGGCCTTTGTACTACTGAATAGTAAAACAACTTTAGTCAATTATATGAACAAGAAAAATATAATTTTTTCTTAAACCATAAAACATCTTTAGGCTATTTTTATATTTAGATAAATAACCTGTAGCATTTTTCTTTTAAAAATAAACAAAACAATTTGCTGCTCAGTAGCCGAGAACGGCAGACTGAGCAGCAAGTTCGACACTTTTTCACTTTTTCTTTTTCAGAATCGTTTCCATTACTTTCTCTTTGGGAAGTTTCTTAGTGCAGAAGAACCAGTCATAACAGGTTATATCATCGGTTTTATCTTCTATACGTTCCTTGGCAGTACCACAGGACCCTGGCGGAGGAACGATCACATCATCTCCCGGACGCCAATCCGCTGGCGTTGCTACTGAAAAAGCATCCGCTGTTTGGAGAGCTATGAGGATCCGGTATAGTTCATCAAAATTCCTTCCCAGACTAAGCGGATAGTAGATGATCGCCCGAATGATCCCTTTGGGATCAATGACAAATACTGCCCGTACCGCTTGAGTTGAACTTTCACCCGGCTGAATCATTCCATATTTTCTGGCTACTTCCATCTTAATGTCCTCAATCAAGGGAAATTTTATTTCTACGTTTTTCATTCCCTTGTATTCTATCTTTTCCTTGATGGTGCGTAGCCAGGCAATGTGACTGTAGAGTCCATCCACCGATAGCCCAACCAGTTTGCAGTTAGCTTGTTCAAATTTCTCTTCCATCGAAGCAAATGTTATGAACTCTGACGTGCAAACTGGCGTAAAGTCCGCTGGATGGCTGAATAAAATGACCCAACTACCTGCATACTGGTCGGGAAAATTAATTTCTCCTTGTGTTGTAACTGCCTTAAACGAAGGCGCTTTGTCTCCAATGCGGGGCATAGAGACAACCTCAGGTTGAGCTTGTGTTTGATTTTCCATTTTACTTCTCCTCTTTTTTTAACTTGTTATTTATGTTTAACTGTAGGCAATTATAGCTGTGGTATAATTGCCCAATAACCTACACCTAATCTGCGCCACAAAACACAACTAAGCTTGGTCGGTTGCAGATAGTTGTTATAACGCGGTATAGCTACGCTCTATTTGTCCCAAACTTCGCTGGTCTATTCGATTTCATACGTGTTTTAGCTAAAGCTAAGAGATTACCCTGCTACATTTTCTTCTAAAATACGTCAGATGTTTGATTTCATCCGATATGAGGATAAATACCATCAGTACCGAAATTATTTTGCTGACAATCATATAGAAAGCGCACCTGAAGTTATCCGATTAAGTCCCGAGAAGAACAGGGGTCCTTTTTCTATATGATTTCATCCAATTGACAACATACTGTTTATCATCGTAGTTATATTGAACAGCTTCAATTCTGTTAGCGTTGGGCGTAGTAATGATATCATTCTATATGAATAACAACATGTAGTAACCTGTAAAATACAAGCTTACCTTACTGACTATCTAACCGTCTGGTCTTATTAGCACCTCAAAGATGTATACTAAAAGTATCACTAGAAACGAACACCGCGGTTAGAAATTTATCCTCGCCAATTACTTGGCGCGAAATATTAGAATGGAAAATAACCGTAAGCACTCGTTTTTTAGTGAATACTAATTTAAGTAGATTTTATATACCAATGCTATTTTAATTTATTTTTAAATTAATATTAAATATTTTTTTTATATTTTCAACCAAAATTACCGCTAGTGATTAATTAGTATAAAGTCTTAAACCAGCACAAAACAGGCGTTTTCCTTCTATCACAAAATCAACATCCTCATAAAGATGTGCTTCCTGTTCCAGCAAGTTGTCTACATTGACAACCATTCATAACCGTTTTTAAAAGAAAAACTTAATCCAGCGTCTTCCTTTTGATAGTTGTTTAGCGTGACTTGCTGTTCAGCATTATTCTTAAATCGCCATTCTTTTCGGTCAAAAGTAGCTTTTAGACCCACATTTCCATCGATTGCCAAACCTTGCGTAAGGTATTGTTTGCCTTTAAATTAAGATACAAACTTTTATCAGGATAATAGGATAATGATTTGCCCGTATCCTTATTTTTGTTATGTGTTCCAGTGAAGCTTCCTTCAAATGTATACCCTGGATATATATCCCACAGCATTTTTATCTCGCTACCACCAACCGATCCTCTATAAATATTTTCACGGCGATAAATATAGACCAGACTGTCAGTAACAAAGAGAATTTGTTCTGGAGAAAAATACAGTGTTGGGTCTTCCAATCCATGATCAATTGGTGTAATCATATTTTATCTTTAATAATAACCATTCATATATCAATGACAAAATAAAACTAACAAATTATCAGTATTCCTACAGAGCCACTTATGCAAGTTGTTGAACATTCTGGTTCAAGGTTGGTATTTCTGGCTCGGTAGTGAATGTTCCTGGGATGAGAATACGGAGTTTTATATAAATCCTAAACTATAGGTACTCGAAATCCTCTTCCAATTAAAGTGCAAAGAGAAATACCTTTATTCACATGATAAATACTTTGATAAAAACCAACAAAACATCAGCGAGCATAAAACTAAATAATTTTAAGCATCCAATATAATAAAGTCATTTTCGGTACATAGCTCCTGCTTTAGAAAAGCATAAATATAACCTCCAAGATATATAGTAATATTGAAAAATTATTCGGAAAAAACTATCGATCACTTTTACCTATTATGAAGTCAAAGACGTGTTCACGAGAAAGTATATCTTAAAACATAAAGCTGCACTTACGTTCATCTCTGGCCTGTGGTCATCGCCTGAGTAAAGCGATAATTATTCCGCTGGCCGACATCAATTCCAAAAGTACTATCGTTCATTAGAAAAGCACAGAAATTAGAAAAAACCGCTCAGTTCTTTCTGGCAGATTGAGTCAATGGTTATGTTGATCAATATTTTAATATCAAACATAATTTACAATTCCTAAATATAATTGATAAACTCCCAATAAGAATAGAATAACTGCAGACAATCCAAGCAATATTTTACTCACTTTTGGCCCCAACTTTCTTGCAAATCCAAATAAAATAATAATTCCTGTCAAGACTATTATCATAGTTAGATAAAAACCAAGAATCATAGCAATTCCATTAATCGGTTCAATTCTCCACCCTTCTAGAAAAATAGGCCCCATGATTAAACTCCATCCTAAATATGGGGCTGGATTTAAAATATTTATAATAACAGCATTAAATAGCGTTTGTTGACTTGATTCATTACACGTAGTTTTATCTGCATTAAATTTCTGCCAAGTTTTAAAAGCCCTAAATCCGAGATATAGGAGAAACAATCCGCCACCCAGTCTTAGAAAGACAATAAAATTATCTGGCATTCTAGTTAGTAGGAATAAAACTAAGATGAGAATAGGACCATCACTAATAACTGGAGCAAATGATGCAGGTAAGGTTGAACGCCACCCCTTTTTAAGAGTTTGGGATATGATGTATGTCTGAAGTGGACCTGGTTGAATGGCTGATGCAAACGCATAAGTTATTCCAAAAATTAAATAGTTCAACATAACAGTCCAAATTCTCCAATATTTTTAAAACTCATAAAACAATATAACAACTTTCCTATAAACTGCCAAAAACTTACCTTCACAGAATATTAAATTTAAAATACAAGAAAGAACAAACAACGCCCAAATATACCGCATTTTGGGCGGTTTAATACATTTATCAGGCAGTTTCTTCATTTATTTTATAAATTGCCGAACTTTCAACAGGTAGCTATTCCCACACCAGAGTTCTGAAAGCAATGAAAACCGCTATAAGAGACTCAAAGATTATATAAACATGACTAATTTGTAGAAATACAAATGATACATTTGCTGAAACAGGTAGTAAAATAGCCAATATTATGCTACTATAATTTTGTTATACAGTCAGGTAAAAATAAATCTTGCAAAAAAAATTCTTATCAGAACATGGATAAATGAATCTAATTCAGAATTGCAAAAACCCGCAATCTGCCTTGGCTTATACTATTGTATCTAGAAAAACCAAAGTAAACAACTGGCAAACAATTGACGATAGCAGGTTTACAGCCTGAGTAATGCGAAACCGGTCCAGCCAGATTCTTTATTCAAACCAGCCGAAAAAAAACAAAAAAAATATACACCTATCATTTCAACAAACTTTAACAGTCGGCTAACTTAATCAGCTTCTGAAATTGCTTCCTCTCCCAGTTGGTTTTTTATCGGAATAGTAAATAATTTAATAACTGTTGCAAACAACAGAGCAAACAGATACCATCTTGCAAGACCTTTGGATTTGACAAGGGACGAAAGACTTTAACTAATTTCTGTAAATTTTGAGAATGCAGAAGCAAAGATGAAAGCATGAAGCAAATCGATAATTGCATAGAATATAATTGCTTCAGGCGATTTAATTCCCAAAGAAGTTTCGACATAAAAAGCAAAATTACTGTCATAATAATCCATGGCAACAGAAACACAATAGGTTTTTTCTTGTGGGGAGTTCTGCTGGGAACTGGTTCAATAATTAGTGAAATAATTATTGTAATTACAGCAGATTCAAAAAGACCTATAATTCCCATTATTCCATAAAGCGGATTCACACTGGCTTTATAACCAGTTGATAGAAAAGGGATTAAAAGTAACCATGTAGTCAGATGGATTAGAATGAAGAAAGAAATTATTTGTTGTTACTTAATCCACTCTTTTAATTTATTCATCATTTTTCATCATTTAAATAAATTTTCTTTTTTGTAAGACCAAATAAAACCTTAACCGATTGCTGTACTCAATATCCTTCTTCTTCAATAAGTCGTTTTATAATATTCTCAAAATTACCTATTTTTTACATCTAATAAAAAATTCAGCGGCGGTGATACCATGTTTTGTTTGCCAAAACCACAGATGTTTCCACTTGTCGTTCTGGAATCGACCAGTATTTTCTAAGAAGGCGATTTTTTTCTTCTTCCTCTGAAACAAGGGTATATCCGTTCTTTTGGTAAAATGAAATTGCCCATGAAGCAGCTGCCCAAGTCCCAATAAGGATAGGTTTCTCTGTCAAGCTCTCCAGATACCGAAGCAGTTTTGTTCCAATTCCCTGTTTTTGAGCTTGTGTCAAAACATAGGCATGTCTGATAAGTGAAACCTCACCTTTGTCTTGAATTCCCATAATTCCAACAAGCTGCCCATCATTCTCATTACCCCAGAAAACAACACCATCCTCAATTTCTTTCTTGAGTTCTTCAGGGGGCATATAAGGCTCATGCCAACAATCTTCTGGGATAACTCCTTTATATGCTTGAGCAGCATCATTGATGATTTCTAATATCCTATCGAAATCTGATTCTGTACATTTCCGTATCATCTTTATCTCCTGCTATAACGTTCAAACTCACCTGCCGCTATGGAGCAAAGCCGAAGGCCACAGCGGTATGGCGATCAGATGGAGCGATTCGCTAGCCAATTTTATTCTTTACTTTCTTCTATTAACGCACTCTAAAAATAGTTACTGATAATCTAATTGTTGCTACTTCAATTATTCCGAAAAGCGCCGAAATAAACCTCGAAAAAGTAGTAATAGGATGAATATCTCCAATAACGATATTGGTAAACGCCATGAAAATAGTATAAAGTTTATCAATATATGAGGTTAAAAAATTATCATTTGTTGAACTTGAAGTAAATATAAGAGATAATATAAGAAAGAATAACAAAATAATTATCCAAATAATTTTTAATTTCCAAATCTTTCTCATTGAAATTTTAAAAAGTTTATCTCCTATACTCCTTATTGTTTCTGTCACTTTGCTTATATTCATAAACATCAAGTTACTTTTTACTTGAAATTCATTATTAAATTTATACATGTTATAATTGAAAAGCTATAATATTTATATGGTAGAAAATGAGGTCAAAATGGTGGAAATAATTCTATAAACTCATAAATATCGTTAGTGTAACTATTGGTTTTTTCTAAAATTTTAATTTCTTTAAACTTTTCAAGATAGATTGACTTCTTTAATTTTTTTAATCTTGTTTTATCAAACAAGTCTGGAATAGTTATAAAATAGTTATCGAAACCTTTGAAAAATTACTTTGCATTGAAACCATTATTTTGCCATCGAATGAAGAAGTCTTGTAAAAACACCGAGGCAAGCCTAAAAACAAGAGTCATTCCAAGCGAGCGTAGCGAGTAAAGGAATCTGTAAGTCTAATAAATTTAACTGACTACAGATTTCTTCTTTCATTCCGCTAACACGGAATGAAAGAAGAAATGACGAATTGATCTTTCATTTTGACACAGCCTCTGAATTCGAAGGCTATACGATTACTTGAAATCCCTTTCAGAGGATTTAAGAAAAGAGTTAACTGCTGATTCTAATCGGTAGAAAATGATAAAGTGACATTAAAAATTCAACTACATTCCTTTTTTATGATTAATTTTATGATTAGATTTTACATTTTTTATCTTTTTAAATAGATTAGTAAATTTTCTTGATTCAAATAGTTCCTCGAAAAACAAAAATACTACAAATCATTCTAATATAATTTAAATCTGTAATTCTATGATTTAAGTAAAAATGATTTAAAAAACTAAAAATAGATTCGTATAATAACTGTACTATAAGTTAAAAATTTAGAGAAAGTTGAATTACTTTTATCGGAGTTTTCTTTCTCTTCCAAATTATATCTTGAATATTTCACCTGTACTTCGCCTCCCAAACTAAAATGTTTAGAGAAATAATATTCTCCTCCTAAAACCGGGGAAATATAAAAGCCTTTCGCTGATCCTTTGTCTTTATCTAAATAGGCGTTTGAAATATACTCATCAGACAACGAAATATACAGGTAACCTATTCGAGAACCAAAATAGAAATCAAAACTATTTTTTGTAACTACTGGACAAAGACCAACACCTATTTGAAAAATTTTTTCTGTGGTTTTATGATTAGAATACTTATCAGAGTAATGATCGGAAATTCGATAAAAACCAATTTCTGGCTCAATACGAAACTTTGGAGAAACTTTTATCGGGATGAAAATAGTTGGTATTAAAATGCCCTCATTTATTATATATATAAATGATTCTTTGTAATAAGTATAAGTAATACCTAAACCAATCCTAGTTTGATAATTATTTGTTGTCGATTGAGAATAAACATTAGTTGAAACAATTAAAAAAAATAACAATGTAACTATTAGTAATTTTTTTTTCATTTTAATACCCTCCATTTTTTAAATAAAAGTGGGTTTCACAAAACTCAGAACTTATTGTTTATAAACAACTTACAAAATCTGATTTTGCTCCTATGCTATAACTCCTTTGTTTTCATATATTTATAAATTCTAAAATTATCATATTTTAGCTAAGTTATCCCATTTTTCGCCCTCAAGGATGGAGGGCAAAAAATATTATCATCAATCAAAAGTCTCGTTAGAGACGACATGTATATAAATAAAATGTCCCCCTGAAGATGTTAGTCCCATTAGGGACGATATGTAAATTTTTAAACTATATTTTTAAATATATACCGTTCATCATAAGGGACATTAAACTTTGTTAAGAACTAAATATATTCTTGTCTGAATGTCTTCTTTTTATGATGCTGTGGTTGATTCTGAATATACTTTACAACATTATCTATTTGTGAATATGAATATGAGAATGCCCCATATCTCGATTGCCAATTAAGTTTACCTAATACAAATTTCTTTTTATTTATCCATTTTGATAAACTGTCTTTAATATCTTGTAATAAATTTGAGACAGATTGAATAGCTCGCATCCCAATAAAGATGAGAATATAATCGGGCATACTGTTAATGGCAATTAATTTATGTTTATTATTTTGGACAATGCCGGTAATATATTTATGTAATTCTTCTCTCAAGGGTTCTTTTATTAGACTGATTCTGTTTTCTACAGCAAAAACCGTTCTGGGTATATGTATTTGCCACAGGTTAGCTCCTTATTTATTTGGAAATTATTAACATATCGTCCCTAAAGGGACTTCAACTTAATGGTTGACCTTTTTTGCTATAAACATTTTGTCCCTATCGGGACAAATCCATCAATCATAAATCTGGTTAGAGACAATATGTTTATAGAATTAATGACAATGTGATTTCGCATTACAAATCTTGAGTTTTGTGAAGCCCTATTTGGTTTATCTAAAAGTAAAAAAAAAAGATTTTATCAAGGATAAAAATTTTTTATTTACAAAATTTTAATTATGTGCAACAATCGGATACCTTCTGTTTGTATTGTTTTTTTCTGTTTTGATGAAAAATTTTTAAAATAGTAAAAACCGAAGGAATTTTTCCAAAGGAATTCCTTCAGGGATTTCTGGCGACAAATTATAAAATTCAATGGACATGAAGTCTGTGGTTACTATCCCATTAAACCCAAATTATGCAATAGAAGTTAAGAAATCTTTTTTAAGTATCAAGTAGGAATAATAAATTGGGGTAAAAAAGGAATCACCCAAATGGAGAATTTAAAAATCGAATTTACAGTTCGTCCGATAAGTGCTTGGGGTGGGTTAAAGCTGATGAAAGAGGTTATTAATCGCAGTGGAATATTAGATTTTTTAGGGAGTTTAGCTCTCCCATATCCGGGTTCGAATCGGGGTTATTCTCCATTAGTAATCATTGAGGCCTTTGGGTGAGCATCTGGATTGGCGCCAGTTGTTTTATTCATGCGGATTGGTTACGCTATGATAAAGTCATAAGAACGATCTTTGGTTGGAAGTCGGTACCCAGTCAGAGCACTTACAGTCGTTTTTTCCACAAGTTTAGTTGGAAACGTAATACTGAAGTGTTTGTTCAATTGCAACGTTGGTTTTTTGATCAATTAGGTTCTGATAAGTTAACTCTGGATTTGGATAGTACGGTTATTACTCGCTATGGAAATCAGGAGAGTAGTCGGAGAGGTTATAATCCGGTTAAACCGGGTCGTTTTTCTCATCATCCATGCCAAAGGCATGGCTGTGCCATTAATGGCTTTTTCTTCCAAGCTTCGTATGGTTGTCAATGCCTGGTTACGTCCGGGTAATACGGTAGCAAGTAGTAATATTGAGGCATTTCTGGAAGAGACTTTTGAGATATTAAAAGGCAAGACTATAGGTTTAGTGAGAGCCGACAGCGGTTTTTTCGGAGAGAAGATATTGAAATGATTTGAATCAAAGCAATTGAATTACATTGTATCGGTTAAGCTTTACAAAACCATCAAATGGGAGATAATGGGAATTAAGAATTGGTTAGAGGTAGTTCCTGGTATTCAGGTATCGGAGTTTACTTATCAAGCCGAAGGTTGGGAAAGGGAACGTCGGTTTGTGGTGGTTCGCCGAGAAATGAAAAGACGTCCTAAGTCTCCTGGTAAATTATTGTTATTTGAAGAAGACTATCCGATTTGGCGTTACAGCGTTTATGTCACCAATCTTGATCTTGCTGCTGAACATATCTGGAATATGTATCGGGATCGAGCCGATTCGGAGAATCGAATTAAGGAATTCCCATCTTTGACAGTAAACGGCCAAATTACATTTTTACGATATTGCTTAATTTATTAATAAATATATACTTACGCATTTTGAGATTTCGAAATTTGCACTTTCTGTAGGGGCAACTTATATTGCAATTTATCTTCATATTTATTGTGTGTAGCCTTGTTTAGTAGGGGTATTTTTGTTATATTTGTAGTGGTTGTTTTAATAAAAAATACCTGGCCTAGCATATCAAAACTACAAAAGTTAAAGGATATGAATACCTTTCCATTGTCCAAAGTTATCGAGAAAATGGAAAGGTAAAGCACAAAACTATTTTCAATCTTGGTCGAGCTGATCTCCTGGTAAACTCCGGACTCAAAAACATCGTCAAAGGCCTTCAACGTTACCTTGAAGAAGAACCAAACGCCAATAAAAAGGAGATTACCACTATTCAGAAATTCCCGATGGTCACGGGTAAAATTTGAAAAAAAACCTCCTTTGGTTAAATTTCATAAGAAA
>CAYLYM010000131.1:0-10258 GCA_964387645.1 uncultured Calditrichaceae bacterium
AGAGTTGTTGTTCGTCCCTTAAATCCATGTGGAAAGTGCTTTGCTTGTCAATCTGGCTATGCTCATATTTGTTACAATTTAAAATTCATAGGAATTGACAGTCCTGGTGCATTTCAGGAATTTTGGAATGTACCTGCTGACACCTTACATAAGCTTCCAGATTTTTTATCTCTGGAAAGGAGCGCACTAATAGAACCTTTATCTGTGGCCTGTCATGATGTTAGAGTTGGTGAAGTAAAAAAAAATGACTATGTAGTAGTTATTGGTGGTGGACCAATAGGTATTCTCATTGCTTTAGTTGCCCAGTTAGAGGGAGCACGGGTTTTGTTATCAGAAATAAATTCATTTCGAAAAGATTTTGCCAGTAATTTAGGAATTAAAACGGTCAATCCTAAAGAAGTAAATTTAACTGATTTAGTATTTGATCAAACTGATGGTGTAGGTGCAGATATAGTGTTTGAAGTTTCGGGGTCTGTAGCTGGGGCTTCAATGGTTACAGAATTAACCAGGGTTCGAGGCCGAATAGTGGTTGTCGGTATTTTTAATGAAATTCCAAAAGTTGATTTGTTTCAATTTTTTTGGAGAGAATTAGAATTAAAAGGAGCGCGATTGTACAATCCAGAAGATTTTGAGAAAGCTATTCAGTTAGCAAGTAGTGGACAGTTACCTATTGATCAATTAATTTCGGAGAAATATCCATTATCGCAAATACAATCAGCTTTTGAGAAAATTGAGTCCAGATCGGAAATAATGAAAGTACTAATAGATATTAAAGGAGGATAAATTATGTCAATTTTGGATCAATTCAGACTTGATGGAAGAATAGCTTTGGTAACGGGTTGTAAACGGGGAATTGGTCGTGCTATGGCACAAGCTTTGGCTGAAGCTGGAGCAGATATTATTGGAGTAAGTGCTACTTTAGAAACGGAAGGAAGTGAAATTGAGAAAGATGTGATTGAGCGTGGACGAAAATTTAAAGCCTATAGGTGCGATTTTTCCAATCGAAAAGATTTGTATAATTTTATTAATAAAGTCCAGAAAGAATTTACGGAAATTGACATCTTAGTTAACAATGCAGGTACGATATTACGAGAACCAGCTGCCGAACATCCTGATGATTATTGGGATAAGGTTATTGAAGTGAATTTGAATGCTCAGTTTATTTTAGCCCGTGAATTTGGTCGTAAAATGGTTGAGCGGGGAAAAGGTAAGATTATTTTTACTGCTTCTCTTTTAACTTTTCAAGGTGGAATAACAGTACCAGGTTATGCAGCAAGCAAAGGTGGTGTTGGGCAATTGACCAAAGCTTTGGCTAATGAATGGGCGAGTAAAGGAGTAAATGTTAACGCAATAGCTCCAGGATATATTGCCACCGATAATACTGCGGCTTTGCGAGCAGATCCAGTTCGTAATGAACAGATTTTAGCTCGAATTCCAGCTGGTCGCTGGGGTAAACCTGAAGATTTGAAGGGTGCTGTTGTATTTCTCGCTTCCTCAGCATCTGATTATGTACATGGTGCAATACTCACAGTTGATGGTGGCTGGATGGGGAGGTAAGAATTTAATCTAAATATTTTATGAGAAAAGTAAGCTTTATAATAGGAGAAGAAATGAAATGAAAATCGAATTATTAGATGTGAGCCAGTATAATTTTCCACTACCATCCGTGTTGACAGATTCGACACATGGAGAAATGAAAGAATTTTCTGTGATTTTTGTGAAGGTAATTACTAATAAAGGTGATAAAGGACTTGGATATACTTATACTGTAGGAACCACAGGCGCTTCTGCAATTTATTCATTAATTAAAAATGATTTAATTCCTTTTTTAAAAGGTAAAGATCCAAGAATAACCGAAAAAATTTGGGAAGAAATGTGGCAACGTCTTCACTATGTTGGTCGTGGAGGTATCGTCTCTTTTGCTATATCTGCAGTTGATATTGCTCTCTGGGATTTGAAAGCGCGTATGGTAAATGAACCTTTATGGAGGTTTTTAGGAGGCTATTCAAACAAAGTAGCAGTTTATGCAGGTGGAATTGATCTCATGATGACGGTAGATGAGTTGAGAGTAAAAGTTAAAGAAAATCTAATGAACGGATTTAAAGCTATTAAAATTAAGGTAGGTAGAAAAAAGTTATCTGAAGATATTGAAAGAGTGGCAGCGGTAAGAGAAATAATTGGTCCTGAAGTTCCTTTGATGGTAGATGCAAATATGTGCTGGACTGTTGATCAGGCAATTCAAGCCTCGAGAAGTTTTGAAAAATTTAATGTGTTTTGGCTTGAAGAACCAATTATACCAGATGATGTTACCGGGCATGCTAAAATTGCTAATGAAGGTAAATTACCAATTGCTACCGGTGAAAATTTACATACTATTTATGAATTTCAAAAAATGATTGTTGACGGGGGTATATCATACCCTGAACCGGATGTTTCAAATATAGGTGGTATTACGGCGTGGATGAAAGTGGCGCATATGGCACAAGCATTTAATTTACCCGTTACAACTCATGGAATCCACGATATACATGTTCACCTTTTAGCTGCTGTGCCAAATGCCTCCTTCCTGGAAGTTCATGGATTTAGTTTGGAAAAATTTATGAAAGATCCTTTGGAAATAAAAAATGGCATGGTTATAGCTCCAGAAAAACCCGGACATGGAATAGAATTTAATTGGGAAGCTATGAAACCTTATGCCTACTCCGGATGGACCTACGAATTATGAGCAATGGAAATTAGATGATTATTTTTATAAAAACTTATAAAAACACCACTACTGACTATAATAGAATATATTTGATATTTAAAGATTTTTCTGTTATTAACAATTAATAATGCGGAGTCAATTGAATTCATTTTGAAAATTACTTTAGATACATTGTTTTGTAATATTGTTGGTAATTTTCATTAATTAGTTGTTCAATTAAGGATACTGTTCAATTAAAATCTGGAAAACATGCTATTAATTTGATTAGATCCACTTTGCAGGCTTTTAATAAACTTCCAGGCTTTAACTGATGTGATGTATGTTAGAGCAAATGATCTTAGTTTTGATTTATAATTATTCAATTCATTCAATATAGTGGTATTTTTGGTAGGTAGAAGCATTGGCATTTAATATTGCTATCTCTTCCATCGATGATTGGATATAAGTTTGTTTGTATTGACCATTTTTTTAAAGTCTAGGTATTTATGATTACGTTTGATGGTATTTCTATTGTACTTTTATTGACATTGATTTTATTAGCAGTTTATATTTTTTATAAATGTTTACCTTCTGACTTATGTACAGATGTTTATAGCGATATGTTTTATGGATTAGTTTTTATGTTATAATTTATGAGGGAATAATAGGTCTGTGTAATATTTTAAAGGATTATAGATAGTTATAAACGGCAATTTTGCCGGTATTGTAAGCTATGTTTTAAAATTAAATATTTTTTTAATTAAAATAATGGATAGGAGGCCCCTATGATTATTGGAGTGTTTTGGGCATTATTGGCTGGAATTATGCTTGGCCTTTATGCACTTCCCAGTAAATTTGTAAAAGATTTTGATTTTGAAAACACGTGGAGTCTATTTTTTATTTTAACGATGTTTGCTGTTCCAATTATAACTACTCTTACCTTTCTTAAAGGAGCGGTTGAGATTTTCACACAGATGCCAGGTTCAAAATTGGCTGTGGTTGTGATAGTTAGTTTTCTCTGGGGATGCGGTGTTATGATGTGGGGAAAAGCAATTAATCATATTGGTATTTCATTAGGTTTTTCTTTGTTTATAGGAACGGTTATTTTAATAGGTTCTATACTTCCATGGTTTATAGAAGGTTTACCAGCTACAATCCAACTGGTTGTTATCCTAATAGGTATATTAATTGTTTTATCTGGAATTATGGGATATGGTAAAGCAGGATTAATTAGAGAAAAAGATGAAAAAGAAGCTAAAAAAGAACAAGGCGAATCGCCAAATAGAAAAAGTTCGATGGCTTTAGGTATTTTAATTGCCGTTGTTGGTGGTCTCTTAGCAACTGGATTTAGTGTAGCCAACACGGTTGCCCGTCCGGCGCTGCATGAGACAAGTTTAAAATATGGAAATCCAGATTGGATGACTGCTGTTGCCGTTATGTTTCCAATTTTTCTAAGCGGTGGGGTAGCTATGACTTTTTATTTTATTTGGCAATTAAGTAAAAAGAAAGCCTGGAAAAATTTTAAAACACCACATTTCCCGAAAAATTTCATTTTTATTTTTATTATGGCATTCTTTCACTATGCTGCTTCAGTAATTTTTGCCTATTCAGCTTATCGTCTTGGTACTTTGGGTAATTCAGTCGGATATGCCATTTATAACAGTGCCAGCGTTGTTACTGCCGTGGTTATGGGACTTATTACAAAAGAATGGGAAAAAGCTTCGTTGCAAGCTAAGAGGTGGCTTTATATCGGACTCACATGCATGGTGATTGGTATTATTTTGATTGCCATTGGTAATAGTTTATAATATTAAAAAAATTAAGTGGTTAGCCAATCAAAGAAATGAGGTCTATCGATGAAGATCAATAAAACTGGATTTGGACAGGTTGATGGATGTCCAGTTGATATTTATCAGTTTGAAAATGATCACGGTATTATAATGAAAGTAACCAATTACGGAGGAATTATAACCTCTTTAATTCTCCCTGATAAGAATGGTAGGAAGGAAGATATTGTTTGTGGTTTTAACAAATTGGAGAGTTATTTCAGCAAAGAATATAAAAAAAATTCCCCATATTTTGGCTGTATTATAGGACGTTATGCGGGTCGTATTAAGGATGCCCGGTTTTTTTTAAATGGCAAAGAGTACAAATTAGCTGCAAATGATGGACCGAATCACTTGCATGGTGGAATTAAGGGATTTGATAAACATGTGTGGGATGCTGAAATTTTAGAAAAGGATAACCAAATTGGGATTAAATTGAGACGTTTTAGTCCCGATGGAGAAGAAGGATATCCTGGTAATTTAAATGTATCGGTTTTTTATTTTTTAAATAATAAAAATGAACTTATTATTGAATACTTTGCTGAAACAGATAAACCTACACCTGTATCGTTTACTAATCATACCTATTTTAATTTAAATGGATTTAAAGATAAAATATTGGATCATTCGTTGCAGATTATATCAGATAGATTTCTAGTCCCTGATAAAACCAATGTGCCTACTGGTGAAGTTCAAATGATTGAAGGGACTGTTTGGGATTATAATGAACTCAAAAAAATAAGAGAAGTTTTTTCTAAAGAATCAAAAGGATTCGAACATTATTACATTTTTAGTAAACCGCTTGGTTCTTTTAAAAAAGTTGCTGAAATATCTGAAGAAACTAGTGGACGGAAGCTGGAAGTTTTTACTTCCGAACCAGGTATGCTTTTTTATACAGGTTTATACACCTCGGATAAATTGGGACGGGAAAATGGAACACAGTTTGGACAATTTAAAGCGTTCTGTTGCGAAACGTCAAAATATCCAAATGGGCCAAATATTGAGGATTCTCCAGAAAGTATTCTTTATCCTGGAGATCAATATTATTCAAAAACAGTCTTTAAATTTGGATGGTAATTAAATAATAGTTAATCAATTTAAAAGAAAAAAATATGGAGAGATGGTCATGAAAAAAGGAAAAAATAATGTATATGAGTATCAGATGTTAATTCATGGCCAATGGATCGATTCACTTTCTGGAAAAACAATTGCGGTGGAAAATCCTGCCAATGAGGAAATTATTGCTACTGTGCAAGCAGGTAATGCCGATGATGCAGTTCGTGCTCTTGAATCAGCCCAAAAAGCGCAACCCAAATGGGCGAAAGTACCTCCAATAGAACGGGCAAAAATCCTTTTTCGGATTGCCGATCTACTACTTGCAAATAAAGAACGGTTAGCCAAAATATTAGTTTTGGAACAGGGTAAGTTGTATAAAACAGCTCTTAGTGAAGTAGAAGTAACTGCTGACTTCATTTCTTATGCTGCACAAGCAGGTCGGCGTTTAGAAGGTGATATTTATCCTTCTGATTTACCTAATGAACAAGTGTGGATTCAAAGAGTACCTTATGGAGTAACAGTAGGGCTTACAGCCTGGAATTTCCCGCTGGCGTTAGCTGGACGAAAAGTAGGACCTGCATTAATCACCGGAAATACCATGGTCTTAAAACCTCCTTCAATAACACCTATAACTACTCTTGAGTTTGCCAATCTTACCTTAGAAGCAGGTTTACCACCAGGGGTTTTGAATGTTGTGACTGGAGGTGGTAGTGAAATTGGAAAGTATCTGGTGACAAATCCTATTACCAGTTTAATTACCATGACTGGAAGTACAGAAACTGGAAAAGAGCTGTACAGGCTTGCGGCTGAGAGAATAAAGGCTGTTCGTCTCGAATTAGGTGGAAAAGCTCCTTTTATTCTCTTAGAAGATGGAGATATTGATAAAGCGGTGGATGCAGCAGTAATGTCACGTTTTTTGAACTGTGGGCAAGTATGTACATGTAATGAACGGATGTACATTCATGAAAAAGTTTATGATGAATTCTTGGAAAAATTATTGAAGCGAGTATCAAAATTAAAAGTAGGCAATCCTATGGACGATGATGTTGATATTGGTCCAAAAGTAAGCCTTTCAGAACTTGAGAAAGTAGAGGCTATGGTTCAAACTGCTATTAATGAGGGAGCAAAGTTGGTATATGGGGGTAAACGATTAAAAGGTGGTCAATATGAAAAAGGTTATTGGTTTGAACCAACTGTATTAACAGTTGTAAACAATAAAATGGAAATTATGCAAAAAGAAATTTTTGGACCTGTAATTCCTGTTATGAAAATATCAGATTTCGATCAGGCACTTGAATTAGCGAATGATAGTGAGTATGGTCTGAGCGCATTTTTATTTACTCAAGATATGCGCAAAATTATGAGAGCTGTTAACGAACTTGATTTTGGTGAAATTTATATCAATCGGGAAATGGGTGAATTGAGACAGGGCTTTCATAATGGTTATAGATTAAGTGGTATAGGCGGAGAAGATGGAAAATATGGCATTGAGAATTACTTGAAGAAAAAAACTTTTTATGTGAATTATGATTAATCATTTTAAGTATTTTTTATCAAAGCAAGATAAAATCCTGATATTTTTGATACTCATTATATATTTAATTTCAATTCAAATGATATAAAAATTTAAAAAAGTCAAATATCCATTTAAGAAAAAATTAATATGAAACAACACAGTAATAATTTGAATGAGATTTATATTTTGATTAAAGTTGCTTTTATGAAAAAAATTCCAATCAGCTTGTAAAAGTTTAGAATGTTTGGTGTGATTTAAAAACTAAAAATTAAATTACATTAATGATATTGCGGTACCTAAAAAAGTAATATTATTAAAAATTGGTTGTGCCTCTGATTTAAAATTTGTTAATGAGATTGGATATAAATTACAATAAAAATTTTGGTGATAGTTTATGTTTTCTCGACGGGAATTTTTAAAAGCGTTTGGAATTCAGATAGGAGGGTTGATATTAGGTAAAAAGGTTTGGAATGGATTGTTTTCTCGATCTCTATATGCTTCTGAAATCTCTAAAAGAATTGATTGTAATGATACTGATTTTGATAAGCCTAATGTTATTATTGTTATTACTGATGATCAGGGTTATGGCGATATGAGTTGTCACGGAAATCCAGTTATTAAAACCCCAAATATTGATAAGTTATATAAAGAATCGGTTCGACTTACTAATTTTCATGTAAGTCCAACATGTGCTCCGACGCGTGCATCTTTAATGACAGGGCGATATTGTAATCGTACAGGTGTTTGGCATACCATTATGGGACGGTCTTTTTTAAGAAAAGATGAAGTAACTTTGGCAGATGTGTTTTCACAGAATGGATATCAAACTGCAATTTTTGGAAAATGGCATCTTGGAGATAATTATCCTTATCGCCCCCAGGATCGAGGATTTAAAGAAAGCCTGATTTTTGGCGGAGGTGTGATAGGTGAAACTCCCGATAATTGGGGTAATGATTATTATGATGATACTTATTATCATAATGGTAAACCTGAAAAATATCATGGTTATTGTACTGATGTATGGTTTTCAGAGGCCATAAAATTTGTCCATAAAAACAAAGATCGTCCATTTTTTGTTTATATTTCTACCAATGCACCTCATGGGCCATTTAATGTGCCACATAAGTATGTAAAGCCTTATTTGGAAAAGGGAGTAAAAGAACCTCGTGCCAGATTTTATGGAATGATTACCAATATAGATGAAAATATTGGGAAATTAATTAATGAACTTAAAAAATTAAATTTATATCAAAAAAGTATTTTTATTTTTATGACTGATAATGGCACAACTGCTGGAGTTGTGCTGGATAAAAATAAATTTCCCCAAAATGGGTTTAATGCAGGAATGAGAGGAAAAAAAGGGGATGTGTATGAAGGAGGTCATAGAGTACCATTTTTTATTCATTGGCCTGAAAGAGGTATTTCAGGAGGTAAAGATATAAATAAACTAGCTGCTCATATCGATTTAATGCCCACGTTGATTGATATGTGTAAACTCAAAATATCAAATAATATTAAATTTGATGGAGTAAGTTTAAAGTCACTTTTAACTGGAGAAGAAGATAATTGGATAGAGCGTACTCTGGTTGTAGATGATCAGCGGTTAGAATATTTAACAAAGTACAAAGAATTTGCAGTTATGACTGATAAGTGGAGATTGATTGGAAATTATGGACAGTCTCTTTCTTGGAAAGAAAGTATACTGGAACAAGGGGAGCCGATAGTTAAAGATCCGTGGAAATCTCTTGAACTTTATGATATGGAAGAAGATCCTGGGCAACGACATAATGTTGCCTGGGAACATCCAGAAGTAGTTGAACAATTGTTTGATTTTTATGAAAAATGGTGGGAAGAAGTTTCAAGACGTTCTGATGAATATTGTAGAATTATAGTAGGTTCTGAAAAAGAAAATCCAGTAAAACTTACATGTCAAAGTTGGCATGGTAAAGGTTTATGGAATCAACAGCATGTTAGAATGGCTGCCAGAGGAAACGGATTTTGGGCAATAGAAATAGTGAAAGATGGTGTATATGAAATAGAGCTTCGGAGGTACCCTCGAGAAGATAATAGACCAATACGATCAACAATAACCCTAGAAGAGCTTTTCGAAGGATTGGATACTTCACGGATATATATGAAAAACAATATGTATCAACAACCTAGTAAACCACTTAACGCGATAAAGGCACGTATTGAAATTCAAGGAATTCAAAAATCGCGAATTGTAAATCCCGATGATATCTCCATTAAATTCAGAATTTCATTAAAAGCTGGCAAAACCTTTTTAAAATCATATTTCTATGTAGATGATAGTGCCGAATATGGAGCATATTATGTTTATGTAACTCGCATTTCATAATAAGTAAGAAATACCTGTTTGAACAGAAATATTAAAATTCATCTAATGTAATTTTATATTTTTGTTTAATTATCTATTTAATTGTTAAGAATTATTAAACAAAAAATTAAATAGAAGTTTGTTTTTACATAATAAAATTATATAATTTAATTTAATGCTATCATTAGGTAACTACAATAAAGACAATGTTTATGATTTTTATTCCCACTACAGTATTATATTTTTAAATTTTTTGCACGTAGTGTTTATTTTATGGAAAAAGCATTATTATTCGTTACTATATAAGAATATAAAATCTGGTAAGAATAAAAATTAGTGTTTAAATAGAATATATTATTTTTTACATTATAGTTCTCGAGAAAGTTTATAAAATATAAAATAATTATTCATATTAATTAATTTAATGGAGGTCTTTATGAAATTATTAATTATTTTTCTTTTAACCAGTCTTTTTATTGTACCATGTTTTAGCAATGAAATTGTAAAAGTTAAAAAGAAGGCATATGAACCCTCGTGGGAATCACTTATTCAACATCCTGTTCCTGAGTGGTTTAAAGATGCCAAATTTGGAATTTATTTCCATTGGGGACCTTATTCTGTGCCTGCTTTTGGAAATGAATGGTATCCTCGAAATATGTATCGCAAAGGGTTTAAAAGACAGGGGAAAGATTATTTTGAGCACCATTTAAAAACTTATGGACCGCAAGATGAATTTGGGTACAAAGATTTTATTCCATATTTTCGTGCAGAAAAATTTAATGCTGATGAATGGGTAGATTTATTCGTAAAGGCTGGAGCAAAATTTGTTGGGCCTG
>CAYLYM010000132.1:0-10058 GCA_964387645.1 uncultured Calditrichaceae bacterium
CCGTGGTTTTCTAAATATCGGCATACTTCCAGGACAGCAGGATGCTCGATAGATGAAGTAATAATATGATTTCCTTTATTCCGGTAAGCACCAGCTACGCCTTTAATAGCATAATTATTAGATTCTGTACCTCCACTGGTAAATATGATTTCATCGACCTTAGCACCTAACATATCAGCAATTTGTTTGCGGGCATTTTCTACAGCCCTCTTTGCATGAATACCGTAATAATGACTACTAGATGGATTACCAAAGTGTTCATCCAGATATGGAAGCATCGCTTCTTTCACACGAGGATCAATTGGCGTTGTCGCATTATAGTCAAGATAAATGGGTTTCATCTCAACTTCTCCAGCTAATGTTCATTGCATCATTTTTACACGCTTAAATAATGTCTTGTTTCTTATCTGTCAGGACTTATTCAAAATACTTATAAATAGTTTATATCACTTTAATTTATCTTTTTAATAAAAATCTAAAATTAATTCATATAAAAGATACAATCACTTAACACACTGAAAATAAGCTATATTTATCAATCAAAACTCAAAATTTTTATTAGACTGGTTTCTTGAAGTACGATTTAGAGTTAAAATTTGTTTCAGTTGGCTAAATGATTTTATTTAGTCTACTTCTGGTGAAATAGGATTATGTCGCGAACGACGAGAAACAGAAAATTTGGGCTCAACTTTCACTAAAACATCTGTTACTTCCGGTATGTTTTTCAATACAAAGTTGCGCAGGTCTTGAATGAGCTGTTGATCAGATTTTTTGTTAGAATTCTTCTTAGTAACTAAATCGACAACAAGTCTGAATCTGTTATTCTCGCCTAAAAGGCGCAAATCATGAAACGATTCACAAAGGTTTGTATTTTTACAAAATTCTATCAATTTTTCTTCAACCTTCTGATATAAAGGTGTACGGCGCATAACTGGATCCACATGTACTGTTACATGCGCTTGAATTGATTCTCTCAATTTACGATCGACCTCTTCTGCAATATAGTGCGCTTCATTCAATGATAAATGCTCGCCAATCTCAATATGAAGACTGATTACTTTTACCTGACCATATTGGTGAATAATAATATCATGCACTCCCTGAACTTTAGAAAATGATAGAGCGATTCTTTCAATTTTCGTTAATAAATCTTCGTCCGGTGCAACGCCTAAAATGTGGTCAATGGGGGTTTTTGCAATTTCGAACGCAGAATAGAAGATAATTAGAGAGATGATAACACCGGCAGGTCCATCGAAATAAGGCATATTAAATTGGGATAGAATAAATGCAATTATTACCAAAAGTGAAGAAACGGCGTCCTGATGATGATGGTAGGCATCTGCTCTTAAAGTTTGGGAATGAATCTTTTTTGACAATCGCATGGTGAATATTGCCAATCCCTCTTTCAGAATTACAGTAAAGAATACAAAACCGATAATCCACCAGGGGGCGATGAACATTACCGGGTGAACAATTCGACTGATACTATACTTCAGCAATTCAAATGCTGTTACAGCAAGAAGAGTAGCAATGATAATAGCAGAGACAAATTCTGCCCGACCATGCCCGAAAGGGTGGCGCGCATCCGAAGGTTTTTCCGAAATGTAAAATGAAAAAATAACAATAAAACTTGTACCAAGATCACTTAAAGTATGAAATGCATCAGCAATGAGTGCCACACTCCCACTAACAAATCCTAAAATGGCTTTGAAAATAAACAAAATAATATTGATGGTTATGCTTAACCATCCCCCCAACATTCCGTAATACATCCGGGAATTTCTTTTTTTCTTTTGAATCTTCTCCCTGTTTGGTGTTTGCATTATAAAAATCCCCAACAAAAACCGGTATAAAAAGATTACTGGAATATTAATCAAAAGAAAATCTATCTCAAATAAAAATTCTTTGTAAAATATCCAATTAATAAAATAGTAATTCAAACAAATAAAATATTTATTGAGTATTTAAAAATAATGATGAGTGAGTTCATTTAATTAAAATGGTTATAATAACATGAAATATATTTGATATTTAAGTCAGAAAAAAAAGACCTGTGCCTGTTTTTACTTCAGGCCAGGTCAGAAAATAAAAATTGTTGGATCAATTCTATTGTGCTTTTTTATTGGCTAACATCTTACGTAGTTCAGCCTTTTTACGTTTAATATAACGTTTTCGGCGTTTGCGTTTTTCACGTGGATTGTACTGTTTACCCATATTTTCCTCCGCTTAAGTTAAATTTTTAGTGGTTAACTCTTGGCTCTTATTATCAAATAACCTTGCTTGAATAAGTTCGAAAAATTCATGCATCGATTTTACTCTTGGACCAGACCAATGTTGGTTCCAGGGTTGATCCATACACACAGCAAATCGACCTGTTTTTTTGAATTCTTCTAAATTATCAATAAAATCATCTAATAAAGCAATACCGGGAATCTCCGACTTGTAGTAAGTGATAATAACTTCATTTGTTGGAAGATCATTTTTGCCTATCCATTTGAACGTTGAAGCCCGGCTTTGCTCTGGTTGTGCAGTGACGATAACGATATCAAATTCTGATTGCCACTTAAATAAAGTCTCTATAGCACCTGGATAGGGATCTGCATTTTCCATAATTTCATTCAGATAATCACTTTCTATGAAACGGTAGATATCTCGTCCAATCGGGAAAAAATCTTCCAATTTTCTAGAGCAAATTGGTAAAACCTTATGGTCAGGATATTCCTTTTTGTACACTCGAATCAAACTACCGACGAAGTCCCGAATCACACCATCTAAATCAATTAAAACTCTTGGTTTTGTTTCTCGTCTGGATTTAATATCAATAAGATTAATGGTATTTTTTTCTCTTCTATTCATTTATAGATTATCTTAATGTAATTAACTATTGATTTGCAATTATCAATGGCGATAACATTGCCATCTATCCATTGATAATCCTCTAAAGAAAGCACCGCAATAGCATTGGCTACATCTTCCGGATTTGTTAAACTTCGTCCTGGATTTCTTTCTAATGCAGCGTAAACCATATTTTCGTGTCCTAAAATTTTTTCGCGAATCGTGTGAACAACTATTTTTCTTTTATTTTCATCGACGGCATTGACATTAAAAAAACAAGATCCGTGCCATATTTCAGGATCTTGTGTCTAACTTCTTCAACCATGGACATTGTGGCCTTTCGATCTAAATGAACACTAAAAATCTGGAATCCATCTTTCGCTAGCCCGAGAGAAATTGCCGCTTCAAATCCACTTGAACAACCCCAAATTAGCGCATATATATTTTTAGAATTAGTATTCTCCAATATATTCTCTCTTTCTTTTAATCTATTCTATTTTTATTCATGTTAATATTTAATCAATAAATTATTAAATTAATAATTATTTAATTTATTTTTACTATCAAGAAATGTCAAGTTTCTTTCTAATGCTGCATTTTCAGTAATATTTGTTTAATAAATGTCATTACTATTTTGGAAAACAACTTTAACTATTATTTTGAATAACTCATCTAATAAATTATTATTTGGATACAAATTAAGCCTGCCAGTCCTAATAAAAGATTAGCAGGCCATGTTTTTTTTCGAAAAAAAATTAAATCAAAATCTCGTCAGCATGGAGCAAATCAGAGAATTGTTCATTTTTAATAGCCTCAGCATTATTACGAGCCTGTCCTAATGCACTGATGATGTAGCGATTCGCAATAAATATCTTTCTCTTGGATTTTTCCGCTTCATCTAATAAAAGATATCCTATATAAATGTAACTATACAAAAGCACCAATTCCCGCGCGGCAACTTCCTGAAATTGAGGATCTTTTTTATCCAGGACGTATTTCAAACTTTCTTTAAAAATTTTACGGATTTCTTTGAGATAACCAGCTAACCGAGAAAGATTTCCTTTATATTCTTTTTGTTCTTTTTTATCAAAATAATCTGCTAAAATATCATTTACCACACCACCAATAGCGGCTACAACTTGCATCTGGGAGGTTCCCTCGTAAATATTGGTAATTCGGGCATCCCTATACAAACGTTCGATGGGGAATTCTTTCATATAACCTGCTCCACCGTGAATCTGCATCGAGTCGTAAGCAATTTTATTGGCTGTTTCTGCGATGATAAATTTAGCCATTGGGGTTAATAGCGCTGCAATTTTACTTGCTTCTTTCAAACGGGCATTTTCTTCAGCAAAAGACTTTCCTTCTGCTTTCAGTCGATTTACCAATTCTTCTAAAGTATCACGTTTATCTACCCATTTAGAGGTTGAATAAAGCAATGAGCGATTACTTTCCAGAGCTACCCGCATATCTATTAACATATTGGTAACCACTGGAATATCGTAAATAGGTTTTCCAAATTGTTCGCGTGCTTTAGCATATTTTAGGGCCTCTTCGTAAGCAGCCTGAGCAATACCTAAAGCCTGCGCAGCAACGCCTAAACGGGCTCCATTCATCAAGGCCATTACGTATTTAATTAACCCGAATTTTCTTTTTCCAATGAGTTGAGCTGGTGTATCTTTAAACTGAAGCTCACATGTTGGAGAGCCATGAATTCCTAACTTATTTTCAATGCGTCGAACTACTACAGTATCATCTCCGTAACAGACAAAGAGACTTAAGCCCCGACCATCTTTTGTCCCTGGTTCAGAACGAGCTAAAACTAATAGGATATCGCCATTTCCATTGGTAATAAAGCGTTTCACTCCCCGAAGCCGCCACTGTCCATTTTCATCCTGATATGCTTCTAATTTCACAGATTGCAAATCAGAACCTGCGTCTGGTTCAGTAAGCGCCATAGCACCAGTGGCTTCTCCACTGGCGAATTTAGGTAAAAATTCAGCTTTTTGTTCCTCGCTGCCAAATTTATTAATAGTTTCGGCTATATCCTGTAAACCAAAAATATTCATCAACGAGGCATCTGCCCGAGAAATGATTTCAATGGCCATGGTGTAAATAGTTGTTGGGCAATTTAATCCTCCATATTTTCTGGGTAGAGTGAATCCCATCAATTCTGCCTTAGCTAATTGATCTATTGCTTCTTGAATGCCTCTGGCATAAATCACTTTACCATTTTTAAAACTATTGCCGTGTTCATCTACTTCAGCGGCGCGTGGAGCAACAAAATTAGCAGCGATGTCACCAACTATTTCTAAAACCTTTCGATAATTATCGATAGCATCATCATAATTCACAGGTGCATAATTATACTTTTTCGCCTCTTCATAATTGTTTTCGAGGATCGCGACAATATCTTGAATATCCAGATTTTCGAATTGAAAAAGGAGATCCTTGTTGTCCGTAAAAAAATTTGGCATAGCAACCTCTATCTCAATTTATGTTTATAAATTTCAATAAAAGTAGGAATAACTTCTTTTACATCTCCCACTATTCCATAATGACATATATCAAAAATTGGTGCTTCTGGATCAATATTGATAGCAATGATTTTTTGCGATTCTTGCATACCTGCTCTGTGCTGAATAGCTCCGGAAATTCCGCAGGCGATATACAATTTTGGGCGAACGGTAACACCGGTTTGCCCAACCTGGCGGTCGGGAGAGATAAATCCTGCATCAACAGCCGCCCGTGATCCGGCGACTTCACCGCCAATAACATCGGCCAATTCATAGAGTAATTGAAAACCCTCTTTTGATCCCATCCCATAACCACCAGCAACAATAATCGGCGCAGCTTTTAAATTAACTTTTTTCTCCTCTCGGTGCCTTTCAATAACCTTTACCAATTTTAACGCATCATCCGGTTCAAAGGGGATTTCTACTATCTTACCATTAACAGGTGTTTCAAGCGGAATACGTTCCATCACCCCTTCTCTTACTGTTGCCATCTGTACCAGAGAGTCTGGAGAAATAATAGTTGCTATAATATTTCCACCAAAAGCCGGGCGAATCTGAAGAAGTAGATTCTTATATTCTTTTCGTAAATAGGTAACGTCAGAAATTTGCAAATCTGTACAATCAGCAGTCAGGCCGCTTTTTGTATAGGACGCAATTCTGGGAGCCAGGTCTCTACCAACAAATGTTGCACCAAATAACACAATCCGGGGTTGGTATTGCGTAACCAAATCGTTTATTATTTTACTGTAAGCAAGAGTCTGATAATATTCCAAATCGGGATGATCGATAACTAAAGCTTCAACTGCTCCATATCGAAATGTTTCTTTGGCCAGTTCTTTAATTTTATGGCCAATGATAACAGCTTTAAGTTTTCCATTTAAACTCTGGGCTAATTTACGCCCCTTACTGAGCAGTTCAAAGCTCACATCGGCAGCTTTGCCATCATGCTGTTCAATAAATACCCAAACTTCATTATTTTTTTTCATAAAACACCTCTATCCGAATATCCGGTCTTCCCTCAGTTTATCTATTAACTGGCTTATGCCTTTCTTAGTAGGCTCAATAATTTCATGTTCTCCCCCAGCCAGAACAACGGATTCTACTTTAAGAACTTTCGTTGGAGAACCAATAATTCCACAACGAGCAGGATCAAGCTGGAGTTCCTCCATTGTTAAGGTCGGGATATATAATCCATTGGAAATATATTCTTCTTTCAAATTATCAATGTAAAACAGCGAATTGGTTTCGGCCATCTTTTCTAGCTCTAAAAGAGATTTAGCATTTTTATAAGCCATAACCTTTGTAGCCCGGAATGGACGGGGTTCAGCGGCTTCTTTAATAACGGTCATAAGTATAGGGAGCTGACATTCTAGGATCTCATATCCTCCATCAATTCTTCGTCTAACCCGAATCTTATTTTTGGAAATATTTTGGATTTCTTCAACATAAGTGACCTGAGGAATTCCCAATTTTTCGGCAGTCTGAGGTCCAACCTGCGCTGTATCACCATCGATAGCCTGACGACCAGCAAAAATTAAATCATACTCTCCAATCTTCTTAATGGCTTCGCTTAAAACATAGGAAGTGGCCAGTGTGTCGGCTCCAGCAAATTTTCGATCACTAATCAGATAAACCTCATCAGCACCCATGTAAAGACTTTCTCGCAAAACTTCCGAAGCTTTTGGCGGTCCCATAGTAATTGCAGTGACCTTACCGCCATATTTTTCTTTTACTCGCAAGGCCAATTCTAATGCGACTTTGTCTTCAGGGTTAAAAATGGCTGGTAATTTCGCCCGATTAACGGTTCCATCAGGACGCATTACCTCCCCTGAAATGTTTGCTGTATCAGGAACTTGTTTAACCATTACAATGGACCGGTAACTCATGATACTCCTTTCTGCAATCTTTGAAAGAGAAGAATATAATGAAAAATGATAAAAAAATGAAAATGAAATCTAAAATTCAAGAATTACCTCAATTTCTACACAAAATCATTTATATTTTTCTATCAGAAATGTTTATTTTTTCAATATTCCATAATATAAGTTCTCTTATTGACCAACCAACTAAACTCTCTTTAAAATTGGAAAGTTTTTGTATTCCTGTTTAATTTAAAATTTCTGAGATTTCATTATTTTTTCAAGTATTTATCAAACCATTTTTTTGTTCTTCTTATTGAATCTAAAAAATGATTAGGCTCTTTATTAATACCGTGATTTTCCCGCGGATAAACTACGAATTTAACATCTCTTCCCAATGTGTTCAAAGCCTGATACATTTCCTGTGAATTGGCAAGATTCGTATAACGGTCTTTACTGCCATGTAAGATAAGAACAGGAGTTTTTATTCGGTTTACATAAAATGCAGGGGAATATTTGACATAAGGATGATCTTGATTTATAGGTTTTTCCCAATAATAGATTCCTAAATACATTTTTTCCCAGGCTGGCTGCCAGGAATTACTCCAATCCGTAAAGAGGCTAAAAATACCAAATTTGGATACAGCCGCAGCAAAGCGATCTGTTTGAGAGATAATCCAATTGGTCAAAAAGCCGCCATAGCTTCCACCCGTGACTCCCATGCGAGCCTCATCGATGAATCCTTCACTAATTAATGAATCGATTCCAGACATAATATCCTGGAAATCAATTCCCCCCATATGTCCTCCAACTTTATACCAGATGGCCTTCCCAAAAGCGTCGTCATAACCACTGCTTCCCCGCGGATTAGGAGCAAATACCACATAGTCATCTGATGTAAATAATTGAGGAAAATTATATTGCCTGAAAGCTTGTCTAAACCGTCCATAAGGTCCACCATGTACAGTCAAAATAAGTGGATATTTCTTTTTTGGATCAAAATTCACAGGGAGAAACAGAAGCCCCTCAATTTGTTCTCCATCAACGCTTTTCCAGCGATATATTTTCTGCGAACCCCAGTGGAATTTCTCTAATTGTTTGCTGTAATTGGTGAGCAATTTTTGTTTACCTTTTTCTAAAAAGGCAATTTCTGGTAAATGGTTAGCATTCTCCCAGAGATAGTACAGTTGTTCTTTCTGATTTACTGAAGAAATTTCGATCACATTTCCTGCAAGCGGGGTTATTTTCTGATATTTTTTCTTTTTATTTTTAAGATTTAGCCTGTAGAGATGGGTTTCAGTGCCTTCAGCGACCTGGATTATCAGGCTCTTTCCGTCAGGACACCATCGGTAATCCAATATGGAGCGATGTAAATCCTTTGTAATCGTCAGCGTGTCCGGTTTTCCCAAATGATGAATATCAAAGGCGATGCGTGCTAAATCTGTTTCGGCAAATTCTATGTCCGGTGTGGTCTGATTTATGTATGTTATCCAGCGATCATCTGGAGAAAATCGGGGCTGTGTTTCTGGGCCAGGAAAATCTGTCAATTGAAATTTTTCTCCGGTATATATTTGCAATAACCACAAATCATATTTCTGTTCATCATTATATTTCCCGGTATAATTCGTTTGGTAAACAATCCATTTTCCGTCGTTCGAGAGTGAAAAATTATCCACACCAGGATCCAATTCTGCTACGATCCGACTGGTTTTATCAGCAGGATTTACAAGTAAAAATATTTTATTCGTTTGAACAGAATCTTTTACCACCTCGTCAAATTTCATTTTTTCCCGACGTTTATGGTAAATTTTAGCTGAATCCGGTAAAGAAGCTTCGGTGAGAACAATAAGAAATCGTCCATCTGGACTCCATTCATATTCCTCTACATCTTTATCGAGTGCGGTTAATTGTTGTGGGTCGCCGCCTCGCATATCTAAAAGCCAGAGTTGTTCTACTCCTGATTGCACATGACCTGAGGCGTCGATATACTCGCGATCCGATATAAAGGCGATCCAATTACCATCAGGAGACCATTGCGGCGATTTATCGTTATTGATAGAAAAAGTCAAACGACGTGGTTGAGCAGAACAATTCTCCAGATACCAGAGTTGGGTATGCCACTTACTATTCTGAAAATCGGGAATTCTGATCGTGAAAACAAATTGACTACGCTGTGGATGAACCGATAGTTGCCTGGGGTATTTTAAATCGAGCAAATCCTTGGGTTGAATCTTTGCTTGAACAAATGTCATTTGAATAATGACGAAAAAGACCAATACTATTCTCCAAAATTTCATTATTTCCTCCTTAGTCATATAAAAGATTTTTAATTTATAAATGGTCATATTTAACTCAAAACAAAAAGAAAATATAAATTATTTCTTTATTAATACCATGTAGAATTGTTTCTCATCTACAGAATTTTCACATGACAATTTAACTTAATGCTAAATCTTTTAAGGGGATGATTGAAATTAGAAATTAATTTTTTAAATTTACGACTTGATGTGTCGAAATTAAAAATAAAGAATAAACTGTTTGTGGAAAAATGAAGTATAGATAAAAAAAGGGTGGCTATAATGAATACAGAAACCATAAAACGAATTGGTTTTATTTCAACTCGTATTGCCGGGACTGATGGCGTCTCATTAGAGATTGAAAAATGGGCCCATATACTGGAAAGAAATCGGTTCGACTGCTTTTATTTTGCCGGTGAAATCGATCGGGATAAATCTGTGTCATTCAAAGTAGACGAAGCACATTTTGAACATCCCGATATTCTGCATATAACCCAGAATGTTTTCGGTGTGACTTGCCGACCCATGGAAATCTCTGAAAAAGTCGGTGT
>CAYLYM010000133.1:0-9900 GCA_964387645.1 uncultured Calditrichaceae bacterium
TTGGAAAAGATGAGAAGGGAGAGATATGTCCAGACATAAAATACTTGACACTATGGAGGATTTTGGCATTTAGCAGATACAACAAGCACTTTAAGTAGGATTGGTTTATCCAGATCGAATTCCTTTACTGTTTTCCAGTGTTCAGCTTTTTTTCTAAAAGTTTGTTTTAATCCACATACAGGACAAACGCAGTACTTCGGGATACGAGGTCTGATAATCCTAATTCGTTTCTTCTTAGCCACCTGATGACCTCCTCTTTTTTAGGAGGAAGTGTATCAGGTAAAGAATCAAAGAACAAAGTAAATCATATATCTATTTCCAAAAATATGGCCAAGACCCGAAAATTTACCCTGCCCTGAAGAAACTTTTCTGAAATCCAGGATTATTCTAAAGTTGAGTAGAGACACTCAGCGGTCTTGTAGCTCTGAGGTTACTATACTTACCTTAACAAAGTTCACTAAATATTACCACCAGATACCTTCTCCTGCGGATAAGGAGGATATTACTTTAGAGACCATCTTCCTCCTGTATGCTTTCAATTTGCTTGCTTTATTAGAGAGTTTTGTACAAACAATCTTCTTAATTCGCTGTACAAAACTTAGGTTAATATTTTCCATATTTATGAATCGCTTTGATCATGGTAATAAAGTTCTCTGGCGGGATATCATCGATAACGCTATGGCTTGTAGCTGCTACATAGCCTCCCCCCGGGGCCAGACGATCAATATGTCTTCTTACCTCATCCTCTACCTGCCTAGGGGTACCAAAAGTTAATATACCAACATCTATGTTTCCGATAAGGCATAATTTATCCCCATATCTTTGTTTAAGCGTATAAATATCATTTCCGTATGGTTCTATTGGATTGAGAGCACAAAATCCCAGTTCGATCAAAGTGGGTAAAATTTTCATAATTGTACCGTCAGAATGAAACGTTACAGGTATCTCTCTTTCCTTGATCAGTTGTAGCATTTTTCTAACTTGAGGAACCCAAATTTTGTTGAGGGTTTCAGGGTTTATGAGTAATCCACTCCTATAACCAAGGTCATCTCCTATGTGCACGAACGAAATATCATATTCCAGGATTTTCTGTAGAAGCATGGTGTTCTGCTCAACCATTAAATTGACCATGTATTGCACAAAATTTATATCATCATGTAATGCTAGACAGAAATTTTCAAATCCCATCTGTTCGTACGTCCAAGTTAGTCCCCCGGTAAAATGTATCCAAACTCCGATGTTAGTTCCTTTAACTGCACGGAAATAGTTTGACAATTTTTCTTGATCCAGCTCTGCGGGTTTTATATTTCTTTCAAGTTTTCTGAGGCAATCCCAGTTCTTGATCTTACCCCCATGTCCAACTTGAGGGATTGGAGGAAGTCCCGTACCTTCTTTCAAAAGATTGAATACAGTAGTTCCTATGGCGTCCATCCCAATCTTTTTGGCCAAGGTAACATAGTCAACCGGATTCAATTTCCACGTATTGGTTGCCCGCTTACCGAGTATATATTCCACATTTCTTTTACCGATAAAAAACTCAAAATTGGGTACCCTATCGGGTTTATCACAGCGAAATGCCTGCAACAAGCGCTCAATATTTGGTGCGCCAAGATACTTTAATTTTTGCATGAATTCTCAATCAGTTCTTTCTGAAACAACAATCAATTGCATCCGTAATGCTTTAGATAACTTTTTTATTTTTGAAATATTATGGCCAATACCTAAGGCGTGGTGATGTGTTGGGGCTGCTTCAGTCCACTTCTCGATAAAGGTAACAACATCGGGAGGGAATTTAGCTCTGGTATTCGTGTTTCCAGTGGCCGGAATGGGACCTGGTAAAGATTCACCCTCCGCAGCTACAAAATAAAATTTGCCATCATGGGTCTGGCTTAATGATAAAATGGTGATTGGACCTTTTTTAACATTGAACTCCACGGAGACGCCATAACCATACTTACCATGAAGCTTAGTTAATCCACGTAAAATTGGTTTTCTGTCACTTATTGCAATGTGAGCGGGACCATCATGTCCTATCAGAACAAAGTCTTCTCTAAAATCAGCAGGATGAAGTTCAGAAAATGAACCACCAATACCGAATCTATCCATAATGAACATAGCTACACAATTTTTAACGTCTCCTTCCCCTGCTACAGGTATTCCTTTACCTGTAAGGAGTGAATTACCAACAATCATTCCAGGAATTATTCGTTCGTATTCTGTTCCTACATCTATTACTCCACATCTTCCTCTGGAGTAATAAGCTAAACCATCTAAAGAGTAATCAGATATCAGTTTATCGAGTCCTACGGCCACACGTGCCGACCAGTCAAGATCCTCCTCACTCACAGGACCAGCAATTGGGTCTGCTCCCGGAGGTGGGAAACAAAAAAAGTCTCTTATCTCTTTTTTCTTAACGTTTATTTCGTTAGAGGTTATGCTATCTATCCTAATTTTAAGATCAGACATCTCCAACATCTGTATTTCCATTCCTGGAAAATGAGTGTGAAACATGGTAGGATCTGAATACATGTCAAGCATTCCTTCATAAGGATGTCCCATCAAACCGATGTGGGCTTTTGACAGACTGTGAATAACTGTAGCGACCTGGGCCCATTCCTTTATCTGTTTCCAGGCACGTCCGTCCTCATAAAGCATCCCAAACACCACACTAAAATCTATGTTGGCTCGTGAAAGGGCATAAGAAAATTCAGGTAGTGAGGTAGAATTATCATTGGCAAGTTGTTCAAATGTAGTTGCCCTGGCATAATCCATACCTGGTGTTGGCTGAAGTCCAATTAATACGACATGCGCTTTTATTTTCTGTACGATAGGCAGTAATACATGTGATCGAGCATAAGTAGTCATATTACAGAAAATTAAATCCACATTTTCTTTAGCAAAAAGATTTGCTGCTTTATGGGCTTTATCTGGTGTATCAATTATACCAGCCGAAACCACCTGTGCATTAAATTCCTTTATTCTTTCTTCAAAATATCTTAAATAATTATTTAACCGCTCTTTTAACCCTGAAAACTGTGTCCAATAACGAGGATGTCCAACACCAAAAATGCCTATTTTTCCTGGTTCTATTTTTATTCTTTCCATAGTTAACTCCTTCACCAAGAAACCCGAAAATTTCCATTAGCCTTCTTAACATATATAAAGTTATCGTGTTTCGTTAATGCGGAAAATTCACTGTTTCCCAAAGGGCTAATCTCTGTCTTTTCAATTTTTTTAGAAGGAGGATAGATCCTCAGTTCCGCCTCTTTCAAACCCGAAATTACCAAGTTACTTTTGTTGTCATAGCTGGGGTGAGCTAATTGACACAGAATTTTTCCTTCTCGTTGTTTTACGAAGAATCGACACTCCTTGTGGAAAGACCGACTCAAATTATAAATGCCATATCCATTTTCCAGTAAAACCTCCTCTCCTAAAAGAACAGGTACACCTTGAGGAAACTTAAGTTTGATTACTGAGGAGGTATCCGGCTTGTATCCGGAAAAGATAAAAGCATTTTCCTTTCGAGAAACAAAAATCTGAGTAAGAACTGGAACAAGTGATACGTCATAAAAATGAGGTGCCACAGACGATGAATAATACTTTTTTTCCTTTATTTCATAACCGAACTCAGCTAAAATAAACTTTAAAAAACTCGTTGTATGAACATATTCTCCTTCATTGTCAAGCAAGGGAGTTTTTTGTGTCAAAAAACATTCGAATGGCAAAGAACCTCTTGTCCAGCCTATTTTCCCGCCTTTCCATTCTGGAACCTCCCTTATTAAGGCAAATATTCTCTCTTTTTTGCCTTTTCTCACTCGAGCAAGAATCGAGGTATATTTATCAGATGGATTGAGTAACATTTCGCTGATTGGACCTCCTGACAAATAGGATCTATGCTTTAACAACGTAGAATGAGGTATATTAATAAATTCATCACCTCTAAACCGTGATTCCAACGACATTTCACCTTCAACTCCTTGGTCATCCAACTTTAGGTTAAGTATTTTTCTAAAAATCGGCTTGGCAATATCTGTCGGTCCATAAAAGATTACCTTACCTCCCGACTCAATGAATTTAATTAGTTTTTCACCATACTCAGCTTGAGACCAAGGTAGAGGAGTCACAAAAATGGTCTTTTGTTTCAATACTTCCAAAGTTTGTTCATTTATCTTTTGAAAATTCGTGGTTGAAAGCACAGTGTTTAGAGGTAGACCTCTATCAATTGCCAAACTAAGATAAAAATCCCAGAAAAATAAATAATTAGCTTTTTCTGGGTAACTCTTAATTAATTGATGATACTCGTAAAACGGGAATAGCCACGTCAAAATACCAGCTTCGTCAGGTTTATCTTCAATAGCTTTTTTTAAATGGGGGATAACTTCTAAAGTCACGTCCTCACGAAGATTTCCTTTTTCATCATCAATTGTGAGCAAATTTATTACTGTAGGGATTCTAATTTCTCCTTTCGCAGTTACAACCCCAGTTGATAGAGGGACATATATGTCAAACGGTTCCCCAGCATAAGGATAATCCTTCCAAGGAGTCTGAGGAAACCAAGGGTCATTTATGTAATAGCGAAAGGAAAGTAATAGACCAAAATCTGCTATTCTCCCCATATATGAAATCATCTCTAAACCAAGAGAGTTGTAAAAAAACACTACAGGAGGGTTTACCGGAGCTACTTTTAGTACATCCTGTTCATATATGTCCAGCATAGAGACGCATTTTGTTGCCAAATCTACACCTACTGGAAAATTTGTTGCTCTTGCTAGTACAGGATAAGAACACTCTTTTTTAAAATCTTTCCAGAAAGAGATAATTTTTGTACTGAGCTCCTCGAAATTGATTCTGTTGAAATTTCTTCCGTCAAAATTATCCCCAGCTACACTCCAGGGATGGTGGGAGAAGCCTAATCCGTTGGAAAACCAAATGAAATCGAAATTCAAGTTCGAAAGAAAGACAGCACACTGTCTTCCTAGAAAAGCTCCAAAAGATTCACCATTAGGTATACCTTTGGGATAACTTGCATAAGGATAACTATCTCCCTTAAGGCGAGCGAAACAACGGATAAATTTAGGATTTCCTGCATAAATCTCACTTAAAATTTCAGGATGTCGATGATAGACAAATTCTTCCTCGCAGAACTCAGGTCCCGGATCAACAGTAGCACCTATGCTCAACCTAAACCCATATTCATTAGCCACTTCTTTGAATGCCTTTATGATAAAACGAAGGTCTCCATAAGTAAAACGTGGCCAATTTTTCATGTAATCGTGAGAGGGTATTAAAGGTATGTCAATGGGGTAAGCTTTGTGATCTTGATTGCAATGACCAATATAATGAGCCCACTCAAATTCATCATCAAGGTTACCTTTATAGTTGAATATCTCTTCTCCACTGCCTATCCATAATAGCACAGAGTGCTCATCACCCAATTTTAATAAGGGAAGCCATTGGTTTAGCACTTTTCGGCATATTCGTCTAATTTCCTCTTTATTTTTGCTCTTAAAAGGCTTAAGGCTCATTTCTAAGATAACCCTAATTTTTTCATCCATTTTATTTGTTACCCTCCCCTTGGAATAAAATGTCCTAAGCTTTTAAAGCTCCAGAAGCAATACCTCTAATGAATGATTTTGAAGCAAAAGAAAACAACACCACAAGAGGTACAGATGAGATGACATAACCGGCCATTAAAGGACCCTGATTTGTTGCAAATTGACTTCTAAAAAAAAGTAAACCAACTGTTACTGGATAAAGTTCAGGCTTTGACACTGTGACCAATGGCCACAAAATATTATTCCAATTCATGACTACGTTCAATATTGCCACCGTCCATATCATAGGTTTTGACAAAGGTAACACTATCTTTCGAAGAATTGTGAATTCAGATGCCCCTTCAATCTTCGCTGCCTCGAACAATTCTTGTGGTATTGAAGCGAAAAAAGATCTTAAAACAAACATAGCTATAATTTGACCACCTGACATATAAGGAAGAATTAGACCCCAATAGGTATTAATAATTCCAAGATTTCTTACCATCACAAAACGGGTAACAAGACTCGCCTCACGAGGAATCATAATTAGACAAAGAAAGAGATAGAACAAGAAGTTGCTCAAAACAAACTTAAATCGAGCGAAAATGTATGCAGAAGGAATCGCAAGTGCCAAAATTCCGAGACAAGCTGCAGAGCAAACTATAACACTGTTCCATATATACAACTTCACTTTGTTCCAAGCTAATAAATAGTTTTCGGCGTGTAAAGGAAAAGTAATCATAAATGGATGGTGAGAAAATTGCGGAATTGTTTTAAAAGAGATAATGACGGTGAATATTAATGGTATAAGAACAAACCCTCCTATAATGCTTAGAGTTACAATCCGAAATTTATTGCCCCTCCTCAATAGACTACTTTTAATTCTTCTTTCTTTCATTACCTTATCCTCAAAATTTTTACCTCTTTATGATAATTATTTATCGAGCTTGTAGCATCCTGACAATTATTGTAAGAGTAAAGACAAGCCCAAATATAACTATACCAATGGCACAGGCGTAGCCCATTCTTGCATAGTAGAAAGCATTTTGATACAAATACACCCCTGGAACCATTGTAGCGTATCCTGGTCCTCCATTTGTCAAAATCAAAATACCAATAAAATCCTGTATTAGCATTATTATAGCTAAAATCAACATGACTTTCATTTGATCCAAAATTAGACCTAAATCAATTTTGAAAAAGCGAATTAGTCCGCCAGCACCATCTATTTTACATACATCAAAGATCTCGCGATCAACATTTTGAAGTGCAGCAAGGCATGTAAGTAATATCAAAGCACATAGATAAGGGTGAACCCACGGAAAAGATATAAAAGCAATAGCGTATAAAGATGTTTCTGGAGAGCCTAACCAGTCTCGTGTCAGATAGCTAAAACCTAATGACTTAAGAGCATTATTTAGCAATCCGATACTACCATCATAGATAAATTGCCATATGAGAAGAATCACTATTGTAGGAATCACCACAGGTAGGATATAAAGTACTCTAAAAAATCTCCGAAGGTGTTTATGGTACGAAAGTTCAAAAATTAACTCAGCAACAAAAAGAGGAATGAAAATGATAAATACCAAACGAATAGATAGAAGTTTAAGGAGATGAATCATCGAAATTTTAAAGGCGGGGTCGGCCATTAATTCTCGGAAATTTTCAAGTCCAACAAAAGTCGCCTTTTCACCTCCACGCCAAAGAAAAAAGGATCTGAAAAGAGCCTGAGCAATAGGATAATAGTTTAAGATTAACATAAGAGCAATACCGGGTGCTAATACCACATAAGGTATACACTTATAAGCTCCCCTTAACTCGATTTTGTTGATTTCAGCCATAAAAATAAAACTCCTTTTTAAGGAGAATTCTTAAAAGGATTTAAAAACTAACATACCGGCACTCTCTTGCGACGAGAGTACCGGTACAAAACTTCGTTGAAATTTTTCAACTACCACCTGGTCTGATCATAATTGAATTTCTCAATGAATCCCTCAACCGACTTTTCAAAATTGGTTTGATGCATCTCAGCAGTTTGTTCCAGTGTAAGATTACCCGCGACAAACATCTGCATAGATCGAAACCACTCATCATATTGTTTTCGGGTCAAAAATCTCTCCACGATAAAAGGTGAAACACCTGCTTCGAACTGAGGTAAGAACGGCCGTAACACATCGGGAACCTCACAACCTTTAATAATAGGCAACAATGCTTTTGCTTCAAGTACTAACTTTGCGTTATTTTCTGGTGTGGTCAAAAATCTTATCCAGTCAACACACAGATCAACCTCTTTGTCTCTTATCGCACTCACAGTTATCGCCCATTGTTCACCAGCAGCACCGCCTACCATTCTCATCGGTTTTTCCGTACTGTATTTAGATGTTCTCTTCGTTACCTGAGGGCAGTAAAAAGTTCCAAGTTTAAAATCTCTTAACGGATCTTCCAATAACGGGCGCATTTCTCTACATATAGCCCAGGCCATAACCCCTTCCTTTCTTACAAATCTGTCACGAACTTGTTCGTAAGGGATGGAGAAATAATTTCGATTCCAAAACTGGGACCATTCCTTCACCAATCTGAGAATTTCTTTATATTCCGGGGCTTTTGTAGTGAAGATTCCTTTCTTAAACGCTCTACTGAATTCCTCAGCATCAACATAGCCAGGAGTGCCAAGTACATCCATATCTGCAAGTTTATTTTCATAAAAATGAGACAGAAGTATTCTGTAAATCCAGCTTGTATTTATTGAATTCCCCATTGCAAACAAAAAGGGTGTATATCCGGCGTTTTTTAACTTTTTCTGGATTGCCATAAACTCGTCCCAGGTCATAGGTGCATTAATTCCAACATTCATGAAAATATCCGCATTGTAGTAAATTATAGTGGCTACCAGATCTACTGGTAATGACCATAAAGAACCATCTGGAGACATCCTTAATTTAACAGGATTTTGATAAAATGTATCAAACCAACGTTTATTTCCTGGTATGTAGGGATTGGGTTCATTAAGATAGGGCATCCAATTGACAAACCAGCCTTCTGGAGCGTATTGTTCAATTTCACTTGAATGTGCCCAAATTATCTCGGGGATTGTACCGGCAGCACATTGTGTAACAATCCAGGTATTAATTTCTGCTTCAGACATTCTTGGTTTTTTGACTATGGTGATTTCAACACCCGGGTGTAACTTCATGTATTCGGCAGCTAACTCTGTTAGAGCGGTTAAATTTTTTTCACCTATAACTTCTGTTGGGTTGTAGTTAAGAGACCAGTGTTCAATTTTACCTTGAAGTTTATTCGCAAAAATCTGTTGTTGGCAAAAAACTGTGACTACACATAACAACGTAATCCACAAAAAAGTTGCTTTTATCCTCTTTCTACTAACAATGCTCATCTCGTCCTCCTATTTGACATAATTGACACGGTTCATTCTTTTGTGGAAATTTTCCAAAAGAGAAAATAATCTCTCAACACTTCTCTTCTGGAAAACCTTCTTTACCTCGAGGCTAACAGGCCTATTTACCTTTTTAATCTCACCACCTCCTCACGGCCCCTATTTTAACCTATCCCTTCTCAAAGGTCTAATACTAATTTTTAATACTGTTTTTTTTTGTCAAGTGGAGCTTTGAAAATTTGCCAATCAAATTTGTTTTTCAAAATAAAGTATGGAAAGCTTAATGTAAGAAGTCTATAAGCTTTATATCGTCAACAAAATACTCTTATCACACTAAAATCAACGAAACAATTTCGGTATAAAATTCTGAAATCATAGAGAAAGCGCTAATAAAAACTTGCGGTATAAATTCTTAGAGTGTATTAGATAGACGAGAAGTTTGCCTGCGAGAGAATTTTAACCTCCTTATTAAAGATAAATACCTAACTAAAATTGTAAAGTTTTGTGACCATATTGTGACTATCTTTTGTATTTTGTCAGCAAGGTTATTCACTATTTTTCTTTTATGACAGGGGATAAGTGAGTATATCTCAAAGTCATATTAAATGTCTTGTATCCTAAAAGTTCTTGAACTGTCTTCAAATCTGTCCCATTTATAACCCAATGAGAGGCAAAAGTGGATTATGGGCTATAATTTCTGTAAAAAGGTTGCTTCTTGACAAAGGGGCCACTGTTCCTCCAGGATAAAGAAAGAGTAAAAAACAACCTTGTCAAAAAGGAAAAACTCATGGCCCAGGGAAAGATATGCTCAAAACTCAATGAAGTGCAAGAAGCAGGTGTTAAACGACAAGGATTTTCTACAAAGACTAATCGAAAGATCATAGAAAAAAGATAAGAAGAAGAACAAAATGAGAAGTGGCGGGCCGGAAGAAGATAAAAGAGATGTGAGCCTCTTTATGAGGGAGAAAA
>CAYLYM010000134.1:0-9819 GCA_964387645.1 uncultured Calditrichaceae bacterium
TTTAAGGAAATATAATGCCAATGCCAATCTCCTTTTTTATTAGCACAACAGGTTATTATTACTGTATAGTTAGGTTTTCAAAAACAATTTGACAATATATCGGTATTTGTTTAAAATCATTTTTAAAATTAAACAGGGAGTTCAATGACAGCGACAAGAAGGTTTAAGGATGAAGGTGAAGCATTAATTTTTCTCTCCGAAGCCTATCAGAAAATCAATCGGGAAATAAAAAAGGTGATAATTGGTCAGCAAGAAATCATAGATCAGTTGCTCATATCGCTTTTTTCTCGGGGTCATTGTTTAATTATTGGTGTGCCCGGGTTGGCAAAAACACTACTGATCAGTACTTTAGCAAATGTGCTTGATTTAAAATTCAGTCGTATTCAATTCACGCCAGATTTAATGCCCTCAGATATTACTGGTACTGAAGTTATTGAAGAAGATTTAAGAACTGGACGCAAATCTTTTCGATTTATTAAAGGTCCGATTTTTGCTAATATTATATTAGCTGATGAAATCAACCGAACTCCTCCTAAAACCCAATCTGCTTTATTAGAAGCCATGCAGGAACATAAAGTTACTGCTGGAGGGGAAACTTTTCTTTTACAGGAACCTTTTTTTGTGCTGGCAACGCAAAATCCTATTGAGCAGGAGGGTACCTACCCCTTGCCAGAGGCTCAATTAGATCGTTTTATGTTTAACCTCTGGATTAATTATCCTTCATTTAAGGAAGAGATTGATATTGTCAAATCAACTACCAGCCATTATCAGCCAAACCTGGAGAAGGTTCTCGGTGCTAACGAAATTATTGTTCTCCAGGAAGCCATTCGTAAAATGGTGGTAGCGGATAATGTTATTGAATATGCTGTTAAATTAGTGGGGCTTACTCGTCCTGAAAATACAAAAGCACCGGATTATGTCAAAGAATGGATTAATTGGGGTGCTGGTCCAAGAGCATCCCAATACCTTATCTTGGGTGCAAAAACCAGAGCGGCACTACTGGGACGTTTTACACCGGAAATTGATGATGTCAAAGCTTGCGCCATACCTGTTTTGCGTCACCGCATTATTACTAACTTTAATGCCGAAGCGGAAGGTGTAACTACGCTACAAATCATTGAAAAATTATTAAACGAATTGGAAAAATAAAAATTATTTAAAGCGCCAGTGATACAACTCGTTGGTTCAATATTTTCCAACGACAAAAGCAATATATCCAAACAACCAGCCATCATAATATTGATTATTCGATTTTTAAAGAGTTTTAAAGCCTTATTTGAAAAAATGAAACATTTGCAGCTCATCATTTTCATGTTTTTTTCTGTCATTTCCATTTTTGCTACTATCAGAAGAATATTATTTTCGATTCATCGAGCCGGATAAGACGAAATTAAATGAAATTACTTTTATAATTTCGCTAGATAAAGTTATCGGTGACACAATCTATGCCTATGCAAACGCCGAGGAACTGAAAAATCTTCAGCAATTGAGGTATTCCATTGAAATCCTATCACACACCGGCAGCTTGTATAAAGTTGAAATACGGTCTTCTTTACGCGATTTGCATAATTGGGATTCCTATCCTACCTATGAGGCATATCTCCAGATGATGCAGCAATTTGAAACCAATTATCCAGAGATTTGCCGATTGGATACATTCGGTTATTCGGTAGAGGGGGGAGGCTTTTATTAAATCTGGTGATTTCAGATAATATGAATGTAGAAGAAGAGGAACCAGAGTTTTTTATACCAGTACCATGCATGGCGATGAGACTGTGGGACATATATTACTGCTTCGTTTGGCCAATTATTTATTAACCAATTATCAAGATACATCGAGTCTCGAAGGTCATAGGTGACTCGCCTGGTAGATAATATGGAAATCTGGATTAACCCTTTATTCAATCCCGATGGTACCTATCGTGCTGGTGACCATACTGTAAGTGGTGCGAGACTGTACAATGCTAATGAGAAAGATCTCAATCGAGATTTTCCTGACTGAATTGCTGATCCATTTAATTCTCTTGAGCGAAGGGAACCTGAAACACAGGCGATGATGGCCTTGGTCAAGCGGCAAAATTTTGTGTTTTCCGCTAATTTTCACGGCGATGCCCAGGTAGTCTGCTGTCCCTGGGATAATGGAGTACCTTCTGGTACAAATTCTGCTTTTCCAGATGACCGATGGTATGTGCAACTGGCAACCCTTTATGCGGCCAAAAATCCAGATATGGGGGCGGGCATTATTTCTGTTCCTATTGTAAATGGCAATAAATGGTACATCATCTACGGTGGGCGACGGGATTGGATGTATTTTTATGGAGGCGGAAGGGAAAACACCATCGAGCTGTGGGATGTGAAAAATCCTCCAGATTCTGTATTATCCGAACGATGGCTGAATAACAAAGAATCCTTTTTAACCTTCATGGAACAGGTGTTTCATGGCGTGCGAGGTAAAGTCATCGATGCTGTGAACGGTCAACCTTTAGTGGCCCGGATTGATGTGGAGAGTTTTTCTGGCGTGCCTGTTTATTCCGATCCAGATTTGGGAGATTTCTACTGATTGTTGCTTCCAGGTAGTTATACATTTATGGTATCAGTAGAAAATTATTATCCAGATACTTTATTTAATGTGGTTGTGGTGGATTCCCCGATGACATATTTAACAATACAATTAGAGCCCTTGCCAAGGACAAAAATTACCGGTAAAGTATTGCTGTCCGATACATTAGATTTTTCAGAAGTTTTAGTTAATGCGGCAAATAAGTTTACATGGATAAATATCAATGGATATTTCGAGTTGAATGAACTTCCCCCGGCTTCTCTTCGGGTTAATTTATCAAAGCTCGGTTATGTTCCCACCCATGTGATGGTATCAATCCCTCCTGGAGGTTCCTTGTTCATCGAACAAACCCTTTACCGCCCAATCGCAAAGGTTTTAGTTATTAATGATGCTCAATCTTTTGTGCCAGTCAAGAGCGAATTAATTAAAGATTTTGTTGTGAAAGATTATGTTTTCGATACTTCAAATTCAGCAGAACTTTTCCAGGCAACTTTAGAAGCTGCACATTATCAGGTTATCAGGGAATTATCAGATGAAACTGATTTTGGAACATGGGATAGTTATGATTTTTTAGTCTGGTCTGCCAGTAAAGCCGCAGTTCCTCTGGCTGAGGTACTGCTTCAGTCTGCCTTGATTGATTATGTAAATAATGGAGGCAAACTCATTATTGAAGGAGGAGAAATTGGTCATCAACTAATGGGTAATTTAGATTTTGCATCAACTGTGTTACATATAAGGGAATGGTTAAATGATAGAGCCGGGAATCTCCGGAGGGTTGATTCCCTGCATCCCATTACGCAGAATTTACCACCGGGTATTACTCTGATATTTTCCAGTCAGGAGGATCAGGACGCCGTTTTGCCAGCGGAAGATGATGCTCATCTCTTATTTACCAACGAAAAGGCTCCAGTATCGGCTGAAATCCTGGTAGCTTATTCTGTCATTTATTTAGCTTTTAATATTGGTGCGATCAAACCAATGGATGCAGAATTATTGATTAAAAATATGGCCTGGTATATGGTGCGGCCAAAGCGTAATGCTTACGATCTGGCCATTCTTGACGTTGTGGGAGTTCAGAACGGTGATCTATTGCGATCGGATAGCACTCATCATTTTGGGGTTATCATCAAAAATTTGGGGACGGAAACATATCAACCAGGAGCCACTGTTGCACTCGAAATCCGATTGGGGGATTTTGTTTAATCTATTTACCAGAGTATTTCCAATAGCCTTTCTGCTGGTGATACGTTAAATATATTTTTTCCAAAAATAATTATCCCAGACACCCTTTCTGATGGACAGATTTTTGCTCATGTAGAAACTGATTTGGACACTATTTTTTCCAATAATAAGAAAAGCATTTATTTTATTTCTCTCTCATAAGATGTGGGTTTTGTCGAAGATTTTGAGGATGGGTTCGGTGAATGACAGGTTCTTTCGATCGATGAGTCTAAGAGTAAAAGTTGCTGGCATCTTTCGGCCTTTCCAGTGGCGGGCGGATGGTTTTCTACTAAAGTATTGCCCGATTCAAATGCCTCCTTTATAAATGAATGTTTAATATCTCCGCGACCCCAGCGTCAAAACAATGTGTATTTTTTTTGTGGGAATATGGTGCAGATCAATTTAACAATGTCCAACTAATGGTTTTGGCTTCTACAACCAATCCTTCCATAAGCAGTTTTACGAATACTTTATTGGTGCTAGGTGAAGGGAAAAAGTTTCCACAAAATCATTTTAGATAGAAACAAGTTGTTAATCTGGAAGCTTACCAAAATTGATCCATTTATCTTGCTTTTGTGTATCAGGGAAATCAGGATTATTGGTCTATAGATAAAATTATTATCATGACAACTCCTAATGAGCTATTTAAAACAACCGCTCGGTACCCTTAAAAATTTTTATTATACCAAAATTATCCTAACCCTTTCAATTCAGGCGCCATCATGAAATTTGTCCTACCGCAACCAGCAGAAGTTGATTTGACTATTTACAATAACCTTGGTCAATTAGTTAAAAAATTTAATATAGGTACTTGCCAGAGAGACTAATTTGCTACAAAATGGAAAGCCGTATCTTGTGCCAGCTTTATTTATTTTTGGAGAAAAATAGCCCGTGATCCTGTGAGCAAATCTCTTTTATTTTCCAAAACGAATAAAATGCTGCTGATCAAATGATATTTTTCATCCATAAGTTCGAGGAAATGTTTCTACTAAAGGGAAAAACCAAAGGGGAGTAACGAGGCGCAAGTTGAATATAATTTTAAAAATGTTGCGCTGGTTGCTATTACTTTTTTGTAACAGTGGAAAATTTGGACTTATAACTGGTTTAGTAAAAAAAAGCCCGCTATGCGGGCAAATAACAAAATAGACTCGGTTTGTTTTTTGGATTACTCTTTTACAATCCAGACTTTAATTTTAGCTTCTACTTCTGAATGGAGTTTGATTGGTACAGAATAGATTCCTAATTGTTTAATAGGTTCTTCGAGTATAATTTTCTTTCGGTCGATATCAAATCCCTGGGATTTTAGTGATTCGGCAATATCTTGATTAGTAATCGAACCAAACATTTTATCGCCTTCTCCTACGCTCACTGCCAATGTTACCGAAACAGTTTCTAATTTTTTAGCCAATTGTTCTGCTTGCTTCTTTTCCTTATTTAAACGTACCAACTTTTGTCGTTTTTCTTCTTCTACCATCTTTATGAAATTTGGCTTGGCAGGATAAGCTATTTTTTTGGGAATTAAATAATTATTGGCATATCCGCGTTTGACCTCTATTATGTCTCCGGCATTTCCAAGTCTATCATAATCCTGTCTTAATATGATTTTCATTTTTAATCACCTCTTCTTTTATTCAGCGATTCCATTCTTTATCGGGGTATATCGGACACGAACGGAATTAATGCCAGATGCCGGGCCCTCTTGATAGCTTTGGCAAGCTGGCGCTGATGTTGGTTACAATTCCCCGATGTGCGACGAGGAACAATTTTACCTTGTTCCGTTAAAAAACGAACTAAACGTTTTTCATCACGAAAATCAATGTAAATATCCCCTGCCTCGCAAAATCGACAAATGCGTTTTTTTCTCTGTATCATTTTATTCTCTCTCTTTTTGTTCTTCTTGTTTTACTTGATCATCTTTCTGTTCTTCGCGGACAGAAGCTCCCTCATTAGAAATATTTTTTTCACTTGTTGTCTCATTTGAGGCAATTTCTTCTTGTGAACTGATTTCATTAGCAGTAGCTTTTGGTGTTTCTTCCTTCTGTTTTTTAACAGCTTTTCGAGCGCGCTGTTTTAATTCTTTTTTATCAATAATATAATTCAAATAGCGCAAAACTCGATCATTCAACCGGTATTCATTTTCCAGAATTTTAGGTATATTTAGCCGGCTGTTTGCGCTATATTCGACTTCTACATAATAACCATGTGTTTTTTTCTTGATTGGATAAGCTAACCGACGCTTACCCCATCGATCAATTTTCCTTATAATTCCACCGTGGTCTTCAATGAGTTGCTGAACTCGGCTGGTAATTGTCTCAACTTCGTCTGGATTCTGGGAGATATCAACAATGAAAATAGTGCTATAAATTTTTTCCATAATATCACTCCTTCGGTCTTGCGATCCCGATTTAAATCTAAAAATCGGAATAGGATTTATGTTTACAGTTTAATTAACTATAGCCTCAAAAAGGCGTGGAAATATAATATTTTTGAAAAGTAAAATCTATTGATTTGTTATTTTTTTAAAGTACTCTGAACTTAAAGATAATTTAACCTGAGATAGCAAATCATTTGATCAACGGAGCAATGACCAATGATACTACTGACATTAATTTAATCAAAATATTCAAAGAAGGTCCAGCGGTGTCTTTAAATGGATCGCCAACAGTATCGCCTACCACGGCTGCCTTATGCGATTCAGAGCCTTTTCCACCATAAGCTCCTCTTTCTATGAATTTTTTAGCGTTATCCCAGGCACCGCCTGCATTAGCCATGAAGATGGCCATTGAAACACCCGTAATAGTCAGGCCAGCTAGTAATCCGCCCAACATGTTTTTATCATAAAAACCGAAAATTACTGGTACAACCACTGCTGCAACACCAGGTATAATCATCTCTTTAATGGCAGCATGAGTACTAATGTCAACACATTTTGCATAGTCTGCTTTTGTTTTTTCTTCCATCAATCCGGGAATTTCTCGAAACTGTCGGCGTACCTCTTCGATCATGTCAAATGCAGCATGGCCTACAGCACGAATGACAATAGAGGAGAATATAAATGGTAACATACCACCGATAAAAAGCCCTGCCATTACTCTCGGATTGGACACGTCAATACTTCGGACATCAGCTGTTTCCTGAAACGCAGTAAATAACGCCAGGGCCGTTAAAGCTGCTGACCCAATTGCAAATCCTTTCCCAATGGCTGCGGTGGTATTGCCAACAGCATCTAACTTATCAGTGCGCGAACGTACTTCCTTTGGAAGATGTGCCATTTCAGCAATACCACCAGCATTGTCTGCAATGGGACCATAAGCATCTACTGCCAGTTGAATCCCTGTTGTTGCTAGCATACCCAGTGCAGATATAGCTACGCCATAAAGACCTGCATTCAAATAACCATTTAATATTGCAAAAGCTAACAAAAGTACTGGAAGACCAGTACTCATCATTCCAACTGACAAGCCTGCTATAATATTCGTTGCAGCGCCAGTTTGTGAATCTCGGGCAATTTCACTCACTGGCTTTCTGGATTCCGATGTAAAATATTCAGTAGTTATACCGATGGCGATTCCCACAGCCAATCCAGTCACCAATGCCCAAAAAACTCCGTTAGCTGAATAGAGATTGCCGTTTAAACTAAAACTTTCAGGTAAATAATTGTGAATGAAAAAATAAGCCAGAATAGTCATGAGAATTCCTGCGCCAAAAGTTCCTTTATTCAGTGCCGCCTGGGGATTATCTTTTTCTTTTGCTCTGACAAAAAGTGTACCAATTATAGATACAATTATTCCTACTCCGGCTAAAATTAGGGGTAAAATCACCGCATTAAAATTAATCAAAGCACCAATAATCATCGTTGCAATAATGGAACCTACATAGGATTCAAACAAATCAGCCCCCATACCTGCAACATCGCCAACATTGTCGCCAACGTTATCGGCAATAACTGCCGGATTTCTGGGATCATCTTCTGGAATACCAGCTTCCACTTTTCCGACTAAATCTGCCCCTACATCGGCTGCCTTTGTATAAATTCCGCCACTGACTCTGGCAAAAAGGGCAATTGAACTGGCACCTAAGCTAAAACCGCTCAAAATAGGCAAAACAACATCATGAAGGGTCACTAGATCAGAACCAAATATAGAACTATAAATTAAAAAAAGTATGCTCAATCCCAGAATTCCTAAACCTACAACCCCCATTCCCATAACTGATCCACCAGAAAACGCGATTTGGAGAGCCGAATTTAAATTCTGGCGGGCTGCATTTGTCGTACGGACATTCGAAGCAGTGGCGACCCGCATACCAATGTAACCAGCCAGACCAGAACACAAAGCACCCATAATAAAAGATACGGCAATCAACTTCAATGTTCCAGTGTTACTCAGAGCTAATATTAAAGTAACTGCCAGTACAAAGAATGCCAATACACTATATTCGCGCCTTAAAAAAGCCATGGCACCTTCCCGAATATGACCACTAATCTCCACCATAACATCGGTGCCAACATCCTGTTTATATATCCAGCGAGTTTTAAAAAGTGCAAATAGTAGTGCCAATATACCTGCAATTATACTAAACAAAATAAAATTATTTTGCAAGATATATCTCCTCAATTATTAAGCACATGCTTATTAAAGCGACTCATTGTAAAATCAATGCCATTTATGATAAATGACTCGATAGCTTCAACTGTCCATTGAAGTACAATATCTAAGTCTTCTTTTTCTGACTTGCTGAATGGTGAAAGTACGTACTTTACAGCATCAGAAAAATTATTTCCAATTCCAATTCTCAACCGTGGTATATTTTGAGTACCTAATAAATTAATGACCGATCTAAGTCCTTTCTGGCCACCATCACTACCAGAGGGTCTTATGCGAATTGTACCGAAAGGTAAATTAATGTCGTCCAGAACAATAAGTATTTTGGATAGATCTTCAACTTTGTAATATTGAATAACCTCACGTACCGCCACACCGCTTAAATTCATAAATGTGGTGGGCTTAACCAGAACCACAGAATTCTTTTCGAGTTTGAACGTAGATATGTAATAGGGGCCGCGTCCTTTTTTAAAAGTTAATTTTTTTTGTTTTGCAAAAAGGTCCAAGGCCAAGTACCCTGCATTATGTCGGGTCATCTGATATTCAGGCCCGGGATTACCTAAACCAACAATAATATACACTCTGAATATCCTAAAAATAATAAAAACGGAGAGATAAAAAAAGAAGGACTAAAAAAATAGTCCTTCTTTTTTAAGTAACATTATTCTTCTTTCTTAGCAGTGATAACTTCGGGTTCCTTAATTTCTTCTTCAGCGGCTTCTTCTTCAACTTCACCTTCTTTAGCAAGACGTGGTGCTTCGATTAAAAGAACGGTTTCTTCTGGGTCATCTAGGATTTTAATATTTTTAAAATGGAGATCTTTTACATGAATTGCTTCACCAACTTTTACATTGGTGACATCAACCTCTAATTTTTCAGGCAGGTCGTTCGGCAAACATTCAATTTCCAATTCACGAATAAGATGTTCAAGGATTCCACCGGTTTTCACACCAGCGGCAGTTCCTTTTAGTATAACCGGCACAGTGACTGTAATCTTTTGGCCTTTTTTAACACCCTGAAAGTCGACGTGAAGAACATCACCCCGAACTGGATCAAATTGGACATCTTTCACAATGCATTGATATTTTTTCTTTTGTCCTTCCAACTCTAAGCTCAAAAGGCTGTGAGAATGAGACAAAACGTACTCAAAGTCCTTTCGATTTACCAATAAGTGAAAGTTCTTCTCGCCGTGGTAATAAAATTCAGCTGGCACCAAACCCTGAGCACGAAATTTTTTGGCAGCACTTTTACCCGTTAATTCTCTTTTTTTGGCTTTAACCACAATATCAGTCATAACTTCTCCTTCCGGTATTCTTATTAAAAAAATGCAAGCAGAAATCCACTTGCATCCCGATCTTCAATTTAAATAACAAGCTGGGGTGGGAGGATTCGAACCCCCGAATGCCGGGACCAAAACCCGGTGCCTTACCGCTT
>CAYLYM010000135.1:0-9812 GCA_964387645.1 uncultured Calditrichaceae bacterium
CAGAAATGGTTTTTCTTTATCAGTTGATTCCTTAATACAATCTGCGTATGCGGCTGTAACTCTTGAGTGGTCATAAAGAGAAATGTCTGGTAAAGTTTTAAAACCTGCTGAACTTATCCGACTTGTCCACTTTTCCATCACAGAAAGCAGTGTGTTGTACAATTCTTTAAAAGATAGGTTATCGGGTATAGCATCAATTTCCTTCAAAAAAGTTTCCCAATGTGGCTTATGCAAATCCCTAAGTTTTTGCTTTGTTATCTCACTCTGAAATTCTTCAGGAAAAATATCCGTCAATGAAAGTGGACCGGGTTTAAAAGACATCTTTTTCGAAGTATTTGGGACATTTTTTTTAATATTAGAGATATGATTGAATATGGAATATAACGGACGACGAGCTTCTTTTATTTCCTCTTTTTCTCGTTCACCAGAGGCGGCTTGATCTGCCTGGCGCACTGCGTAATCGCCTGTACTTTGATGATGAGTCGAAGCTATTTTAATAGCTTGTTCTAGAAAAGGTTTTAGGCATTTATGCTTTTGTAAATGTTCTCTAATAAATCTAGCACTATTTTCTTCATGAGAGACATCCGTCTTTTCCGCACGATATTGGAATTTTCCAATGTCATGAAATAATGTGCCAATTAATCTTGCTTTTCTTTCGTTTGACCACTCTAACATTTTTTATTCCTCTTTAGATTTATATTTTCTTTCTTCTCACACCACCCTATACCCCCCCATCCCAAACACCGTCCCTTTGCCGACGTGCAGGAGCTCGCCGATATGCAACCAGGGCATAAAGGCGGTTAAATTCCCGCGATAGGTAATAGTGCCAGTGAATCCATTTAACGGCACCGGCTGCTTCTGACGGTTGGAGAATCGCTTAAATCGCTGATTTTGTAAATCCTGCCGCATTATCTCAACCTTTTTCGCTTCGTCCCAGTCGATCTCAAACCGCTCTTTTTTTCCATCACCGTGAAAATAGCGTAAACTATGGTAACGCCTTAATATGCTTTTTAGCAGAATGGAAAATTCCAGTCGCTCCACTCTTTTCCCCTCTACTATTATATTAGTCGGTGTAAAGAACGATAAAGTCACTTGCGGTTGTAAATTTGTTTTAAATTGGTCCAGTTGAATGCGTGGAAAACTATTGCGCAGTTGCTGAGAGGTATGATCGTATATCTCTGTCTTTTGATTTTCTGCATCCATAGCCCGAATCGAAAGCACCTGGTAACGCCCCCGGTCCATGCCAATGCCTTCTTCGCCCATGCGTATAAAACAGTAAACGAAATAAGGTAGGTATTCAATTGCCCGACCGATCAACACCAGATGAAAGTATAAAGGCTCATCCCGCAAAAAAAATCGTTTACGGGTAAGCGGAGGCTCAATCACAAATGGGCGTGGAATACTTTGTCCATTATTCTGTTGCGTTTCAAATAAATATGGATAGGCACACTGCCCATGAATCTGGCAATTGGCACAATCCCGGTGGGAAATGATACAAATGGTTCGCTTTAAAATATGCCCAAACTTACCACGAAAAGTGGACCCTTTAAAATCGGGTAATCCAAACGAATTCAAGGTTTTTACAGAAAATTCAAATTTTCCTACTTCCATATAAAACATCCTAATAATTTGTTAGGTATGTTCGCTTGAAGTTTCTGTGTGTAGCCCCTTGATTAGATTTTAATATTAAAAATTAAAAAATTCAATAGTTAGTTTATTTTTTATTTTCTTAATATCCTGAAGACTTTAAGATACCTGGAAGTGAATGCTATATAATAGTAATGGATACTTTTTTGGATGTTTTGGAATGGCTATTTAAATCGTGAACTTCGATGACCAGTTCGTATTTTCCTGGAGTTTGATCTTCGATCTTAAAATTTAAAAAGATTTTTTCGTCTGATATATTACCAGAATAATTAAAATCGGTGCTGATACTGTTTTGCTGCTTACTCACCAGACTTCTGAAAAAGGCTTTTATAATACTTCCATTATTGTCTCCAGCAGGGCGGAGGGTGGAAGTAATTTTAAAGTTAGTTTTACCCTTTTCATTTAAAGTAAGGTTGTAAATTTCAAAATAGATTCCTGCCACTATTTCCGATTGAAAGGGAGAAAACATATGCGGCGTGTAATTCAAACCTGCTTTAGTGAACTTATCGCCGTTTCCTGTCTTTTTTAATTCACCTGACAATAAAATATCGCTCATCATTAACCGGTTCTGCTGGTAATTTGGAACAATGTATTGCCCCCGATAGACTCCCATTTTGTTAGCCATTCGATCTTTCACTTGAATTTCGAAGTTATATTGCCCTGCAGGAAGGTAAAATCTTTCTACATCGACAATTGAAATTTCTTTCCATTCTTTAGATTTATAATGTAAAGGAATGTCATCATCTTTACGGATTCGGATTACGGGATCCCATTTTTTAGTGAAAAATCCGACAAATTTTTGTAGTTTCAAGTAATCTAATTGATTGGTAGTATCCAAGACTGTTTGTTTGCCCTCGATTAGATAATAGAGCTCCAGAAGATTTTTCCCATCTTTTCCTTTAAAGCTTAAAATTTGCCATGGGAAATCCAGTGGTTTTTCAGAAAAACGGTAGCTAGTAGTTTCGGTGAGCATCCCCGTTTTAACGTAGGATTTGTTTTCTTCCTCCAATACAGAGCACAATTCTGCCACAAGTCCGCCGTTAGGTGAATCATTAAAAGATGCCAAACCAAGTTCACGGTACCTTGGATCAAAGACCTCTCTTTCGGCCACAGCGTAAGGAATGGCTTCGATAATCCAGCCCAGATTATCGCCATATTTTTTAAAATGGAAGATCATTTCAGGACGGCCGGGCCGCCGAAAATATTTCCAGGACCAGTTCATCGGTAGCGCTTCAAAAAATCTTTCCGTGAAAAGATTTTCACCCAGATACGGTTTGGGCAGACGAAAAGTGAAAACTTCTCCAAAGACATTGTTTCGCTTTCGCCTGACCACGTCGGTCATCCCGACATTAAGATAGTCTGGCAAACCATTTAGCGAAGTGACCTGTTGATCAGGAGGTCCGTGCCGCACATAGATGATCCCAATGTCATCTAAATCTCGTTCTTTGGGAAAAGATTCTGGGAGGTGTGCTTGGCTAAGAAGTTCCTCGCCCTGTAAATTAAAACTAGAATAAGGATGTTCAAAATGATAAAACAAATAGATTTTGTCTGGATTACGCAAAAAGCGCCGGAAATGTTTTCGAGCATAAGCCAGGCGATTGTAATGTTCGGGAATACGTTCGCTCTCTTCGGTAGCCAGGTTAGGGTCACGCGATCGCCAGAATCGACGGTAAAATGTACTCAGGCTATCCAGCGGTGTCCGACGCAATTCCAGGAACTCATCATCTTTCATGATATAGTACAAATCATCAAAAAAGGCTTTAGCATCAATGGAATCCGATATATTGTCTAATGCCATCTGGTAGGCTTCATAACCTTCTTTATCCCTTTTTGTGGCAAAATAAACCTTGGCGCGAACAATATTTTTACGCGATATCAACTTCGAAGGGAATTTAAAATCCAGTGTGTCTAAAACTTTTAGACTCTTCTCGAACTGATCTCTTAAATAATAAATACTGGCCAGGTCCAATAGAAAGTAAGGGTTGTCTGGATATTCCTTAATAAGTGTTTTTAACAAAGGAATGGCTTCCCGACCACGGCTGTGCCATAAGGTCGCATTGATAAATTGATCATATAATTTTTTATTCTCCGGATGCTGCCGTACCGCATTCGCATAGGATTCTAAAATATTTCCGGTAGGCCAGAGTTTTTCTTCAACTCTCGCCAATTCATACCAGGCCTGTGCCATGGTGGGATCCTTTTTTACAGCTTTTTGCAGGTATTCCCGGACTTTTAACAACTTATTTATGCGATATTTGTAAACCTGCGCCAGTTGGTAATAAGCCTCGGCATAATCCCTGTCCATCCGGATGGTTTTTTCTAACAGTCGAAGAGCTTTACTGCTTCCAGGATGTTTTAACTGATTCAGTACACCCAAACCATAATAAGCCTGTGGAACATTCTTGTCTATATTTAGAATTTTTTGGAATTGCACTTCGGCAGAATCAAAAGCCGCCTGGTGCAAATAGGACATGCCGGCCTCGAAATATGGTTGCCACCAGTCCACACCGCTTTCCCCAGCGGCAAGTTGTTCTGAAATCAGACAAAGCATTAAAAAATATTTGCAATATTTTATGAAAATTGACACTGCTAGTTCAATTCTTAGGTTTTTATCTATTAAATTATTTAAATTGAATCGGGGTTAATTTCTTTTTAACTCAATCTAACTATGCGCATTCGAGTCAGAGATTCAAAAGTTTTTCGGAGCGAAATCAAAGGGTAGCAAATCCGCAATACCTAATTTTGACCATTCCCCGTAAATCGTTATCGGAAAGTGGGCATATACATTACCTAAAGTATCTATAAGAACATAAGGAGTGTTCAATTTGATAAAGGATTTCTCTGTTTCTTTGTACAAGGCATCAATCCAGGTATTATAGATCACATCATCTGGCGGTTTATAATAAACGCTCAGAAAGTTTTCAAATTGTAGTCTTTTAAAACCATTCGAGTCAGGGATGACAAATCCTTTTTCTTCAGGGTAAACTTTATATCCCTTTAAACGTAGATTCATGGTATGGTAAACTTCAAATCGTTCTTTACGAAGCGTACCACGTGCCAGAGAAGAAATAAAATGTTTAAAGGAACCCTCATAACATTTCAATCGGTTTTCAAGCCATTTTTTACGTTCTTTTTCATTTCGTGGTTTTAACTCCCGAAATCGAGGAAAAATAACATATTGCACCGCATCGTTTTGCTCCATGTATTTAAAACGTTGGAGAACAATATCTAATTGATATCCCAAGGCTTCGTTCCGCACTCTCAATAAACTATCTGTCTGGGCTATAAAAGCATTGTTTATTTTGTCATACTTAAATTCCAATACCTCCGGATTTAATATTTTACATTTTTTAGCGTTCTCTGTTTTACCTAAAAATATTTTAGTGAACTTTTTAAGATCTTTTTTCCATTCCTTTGGTTCACGAGCCTCAACGGTAATTTTTTCGGCTTCGTAAACAATTGAATCTAATTTAATGATATAATGTTGAGAATCCGGCCTCATGAATTGGAGAGCAATCCTTTTAAGCTGATATCCCACGTGGCTGATTATCAGATCGTAAGAGCCGGGAGGGATATTTGCTATTTTAAATTCGCCATTGGCTCCAGTGGCAGAGCCAAAGGTAGTGTTCGAAAGGAATACGTTCACCATCTCTAACGGTTTGCCCGATTTTGCGTCCAACACCTGCCCGGTAACTACACTTCTCCTGATGGATTGAGCTATAAGATCGAGTGTTACAAATAAAATGAAAAGTAAAATCAATATCTTAAGCAATGATCTCATGATTTATCCAATCTATTTAAGAAAAATTTTTAATAATTTCAATAATACTATGTTAAATAATATTCTACCTATTCTCAATTAAAATATTCTTCTGTTATTTGCAAATTATTTAATTTAAAAATCTTACAAAGTAAAAACCAGAAAAACGTTTTTATAATCGGTATTTAAATAAGAATGAAACAACGAATTTCGAATAACTTCAAAAAATTTCTATAATTCTCGGTTTATTTATTCAATCGTAAGCCGAACTTTTTTATTAACAGAAGCACCAGAATTCAGATCTTGTGCTTCAATGACTAATTCATAATCTCCAGATTTTTTATCTCCTATTTCGAAGTTCAGATAAATCTTTTCATCTCGTTCTTTACCGGTGTAGTCATAGGAGGTACCGAGGGTGCCTCTGGAATCACCTATAACACTTCGAAAAAAGCCTTTAACTGCTGCTGCGGGTGAACCGCCTTTCTCCATTGCTGGTTGCAAGGTGGAAGTAATGCGAAAATGAGTTTCACCGCTTTTATTTAATTTTAAATTATAAAGCTCAAAATAAATCCCAACCGTATCCCCAACATCAAATGGAGTAAACATGTGCGGCGTGTAGGCAATGTCCTCCTTGCTGAATTTTCTCTGATTATAAGCAGGTTTAATAGCACCCGAAAGAATAATATCACTTAATTTAAGTTCATCTTCCCAGTAATCCTCTACTTCCAGTTCTCCACGGTAGACACCTAATTTCCCGGAAATATTATCTCTCAACTGAATCTCATAGTGATACTTTCCAGGCTGAACGGCAAATCGAGCAACATCCACACCCGAAAAATTCTGCCATTGCTCAGGTGTTTGGTTAACAAGTAAGGTATCGGTTCTTTTAAGCCAACGAACTTCATTCCAATTTTCATCATACAAACCCACAAATTTAGAGATATTCAGGGCATAACCTTTCTTGGTTGATGCCAGAGCTACTTTCTTTCCCTCCATACCATAATACATTTCAACCAGATTATTATTATTTCGGAATTTAAATGTAAGAAGCTGGATAGGAAAGCTCAGCGGTGCGTCCTGGAATTTATAGTCTGACGTTTCTTTGATCATGGCAATTTTTACGGTTTCGGTGGTTTCATCTTTAATTTCCTGACTTAAATTAGCAATGAAAGATTCATTGGGAGCCGTGGCAAACGATTCCATTGCTAATTGATGATATTCTACACCCAGAATTTCTCGCTCAGCTAGATTGTAAGGTATGGCCTCCATCATCCAGCCCACTTTGGCAAGATACTTTTTAAAATGAAAGATCATCTCTGGCCGATCTACCCGCGCCTGATATTTCCAGGAAATATTCATAGGCATATTGTTGAAATAACCCGGCGAAAGAAGAGTCTCACCCATGTAGGCTCTAGGAACTCTTAATGTACTAACGGGCTGAGTTGGAATATCCCAACTTGGTACCGCCATAGTAAGCGTAGTATCGCCTCCTCCATCTACAGTAAGCTGAGGACTGGAATAGAATTCACGCGTTTTAAGTTCGAAATTTACTTTATCTGCATCTACAAATGTAGGTATACCTGTAGGTGCAGTAACTTTCAAATCCGGTTCTCCGTGACGGACATAAATGATTCCCATATCATCTAAATCTCGGACAATTGGTAAAGCCTTAGGCAAGAAAGTTTCTTTAAGTAATTGTGTTCCTGTAAGGTTAAAAATGGCAAATGGATGTTCCATAGCATAAAAATTTTCATATTTTTCAGGATCCTTGGTATAACGGCGAAAATGTTTCCGAGCATAAGCAACACGACGGTAATGCTCAGGTATGCGTTCGTTTACCCTGGTCGCTAAATTTGGATCCCTCGATCGCCAGAATCTCCAATAAAAATTGGGTAATTGCGTAAGGGAGGTTCTTTGATAATCCTCATATTCCTTATCCCGCATAATGTAGCATACATCATTGAAGACCGTCGCAGCGTCAAGACTATCCTTAATGTTGTTTATAGCATTTTTATATGTTTCGTAAAACGCATCGAGATTGTCTAACGCCAGATAATTCTTTGCCCGCAATAAATTGATTCGGCATTGCGAAAAACTTGGAAATTCAGTCTCTAAGCTGTCTAATGTTTTCAGGCTTTTCTCGTAATCTTCAAGCTTGTAATAAAGTCTAGCCAGTTGAAACAGATTTTCAGGAATACGCAGTCTCTGCTGGCTTACAGACTTCAGAACTTTTACAGCTACTTTTTCCCGATCAAACCATAAAGCAGCATCAATAAATTTCTTAGTCAGCATAGGATTCGCGGGATTGTTCTTTAAACCATTCATGTAAATATTCACAATATCTTCATTGTCTTTCACCATCTCTTCATGCAATTCACCCAATTCTAACCAGGCATTAGCCAACGTAGGATTCTTCTCCACTGCTTTTAACAAGTTCTTCCAGGAATCCTTTAATTTGTTTCGCGAACGGTACACATGAGCCAATTGATGATAAGCCTCTGCAAATTCTTTGTTTAATTTAATAGCCGTTTTCAGCTCTTTTTCGGCTTCTTTGCTTCCTGGTTGTCTCCGGTTCAAAACCATTCCAAGTCCATAATGGGCTTCCGGAATTTTATTATCTTTTTCCAGAATTTTTCTGAACTGAAACTCAGCACCATCTAAATTGCCTCTTTGCAAAAGAATTGATCCCTCTTCAAATAAAGGCACCCACCAATTTGTATCGGGTTTATCTATTGCCAGCGTATTAAAGACAAAACCAACCAAAAGAAATAAAACTATAAATTTAAAACCTGCAAAATAATTCATAACGTTTTCTCCAGAACATTTAATTTTTTACCTGGTCAATTTAATAAAATTTAAACGCAAAATTAAACAAAAAGCTTCAGTTTTTGAGAGATTCTAACGCAGTAATGAGATTGAAGAAATTTTTAAGTTGTAACTTATTAATCCAGATTTTTCACAAAACTCCCATACATTGCAGCTAAGTAATAAAAAATTAAATTATTATGAAAAATCAGAAGAAAAACTCTGTTTTAAATCTTATCTGCTAAAATGATAAAAGGCCTCTCTGTCGTTGGTTTGCCAGACTAACTAAACTATTAATTCTTAATAAAAAATCATTTTACCTGTAATTATTTTGCTTTCTTCATTAATATTTTGTTTTTTTCAAGAAGTGAAAAAATCTCTATATGCTTATCTTTAGGAAATTGCCAGATAAAAAAGATATTCAATTCTTAAAAGTTGGTAGTATAGAGACCATATTTATATTTTTCTCCAAATAAAGCCATCTTAATTATTGGAGTAATTTAGGATTTTTTTGACTTTTTCTAATAGCTCATCTGTATCAAAAGGTTTTTGTAATAATTCTACATCTGAGTACGAAATACCATAACGAACAATAAAGTCAACTGTATAGCCTGAAATATAAAGTACTTTCATTTCAGAATATATAGTTGCCAGTTTATCAGACAGTTCTCGGCCGCTAATGCCGGGTAAGACCACATCGGTAATAAGCATGTTAATGTGAGTGTTCAATTTTTGACAAATCTGAAGGGCCTTATCGCCATCCTCTGCGGGGAGTACCGAAAAGCCCGAATTACTGAGCATATTATATATCAGGTTACGAACGTTCGGATCATCCTCAACCAATAAAATGGTTTCCGAACCCTTTAACGATTTCTGGTTCTTTTTCTGTCTTACTTTGTGCCTGATAGTTGATTCAATTTGTGGAAAATATATTTTAAAAGTTGTTCCTTTTCCAGGAGTGCTGTCCACCGAAATGTAACCGCCACTTTGTTTGACGATGCCATAAACAGTAGATAAACCCAATCCCGTTCCCTTGCCTTTTTCCTTGGTAGTAAAAAAGGGTTCAAATATTCGGGACATGGTTTTCTTATCCATTCCAATCCCGGTGTCACTTACTGACAACATAACATAATTTCCGGATGGAGCGGATATGCGTTTAGCATATTTCTTGCTTAAATAAACATTGCGGGTCTCAAGGGTAATCTTACCTCCTTGAGGCATGGCATCCCGAGCATTCACTACCAGGTTCATAATCACCTGATCAATTTGTGCCTTATCGACCTTCACATTTCCTAAATTTTCATCAAGAACTGTTATTAGTTTGATATCTTCCCCAATTAAACGGTAAAGTATTTTTTCAATAGCTTTTACCTGGTTATTCAAATTAAGGATTTTTGGTTTTATCACCTGTTTCCTGCTGAATGCCAGTAATTGACTGGTCAAAGCGGCAGCTCTTTCACCAGCTTTTCGGATCAATTCAATTTGCTTATATATGTTGGTGTTTTTTTGTAATGTACTGAGTAAAATACCGCTGTAACCCAGAATTACAGTTAGTAGGTTATTAAAATCGTGTGCGACTCCGCCAGCCAGCCTCCCAATG
>CAYLYM010000136.1:0-9747 GCA_964387645.1 uncultured Calditrichaceae bacterium
TCACATAATCATCACCAAACTTCTGGCGATATTCATCCAGAGTGTGTTTTAATTGGTCATCAAATTGATCAATTTCGGGATAAAATTCTGGAATCCATAGAAAGGTAGATATCCCTGCTCGCTTGCATGCCCGAATAACACCTTTGACTTTTTTGAAAGGAATGTGCTCGTTATGAAATGGACTTATAGAAATCAACAAAGTACTAACACCCGCCTTTTTTATAGCAAAGAGGATTTCCGTAACGCTTTCTTCATCCCGGTACCAGGATGAATTGGTTTCGATGTATTCAATATGTATGCTTTCATCTCTGGCAACTTTAATTACATTTTCTAAAGCTACAGTATCCAAGAATGGTTCCCCGCCGCCAATGTGCACCGAATAACATCCCAATTCTTTGATTTTTCGAAAAACCTGGGCAGCAATTTCTGGCGTCATGTAAATTTTTTCCCACCGGGGGGAACAGGCGTAAAGACAATGTCGGCACCTGGATGAACAATAATAATTAGTTATCACACCACCCGAAATGAGATGATTGATATTTAACCACATCATTGTGTTAAAAAACCTGTTTTTGATTACCTTCTCTTAACCAGCCATGACTTTTTTGGAGTGCAATGACCATGTCATTGCCTTGCATACTATTAAATCTTATTTTGCTATTAAAAATAATCTTTAACATTGAGTCGATCACATGGATATTCTTCAATTATTTTTTTTAAATCATTTTCCCCATTATGAAATCGTTCGTAAAAGCTGCCAAATTCCCATTTCGATGGATGATTTACATAACAATGCTTTACTGGATTGAACCAAATATAATTTATTCTGGCATAGTACGACCTCTCATATGCAACACAGGTATCCCAATAATTATACCAGATTCTTTTCTCTAATCTTAAATCATCTATCACTTTTTTTATTTTTAAAGCGCTAAATCGGTGAATTTCATTTATAATCTGGGGAAGTGAATCAGGTCGATCAGAACATTGCACCATTAAATGGTAATGATTATTCAAAATAACCCAATCTTCTAAAAGCCAGGAATATTTAGAAAAACCTTTCTTAATGGATTGTAATAGAATCGATTTCGCTTCATTCATACTTAAGAAATCTTTTCTTAAATAAGTGCTTGCAGTAATAAAATATTTTGCTCCTGTTTTGAAATAATGCGGTGGATTATGAGCATATCTCTTGAATTCTTCCATCTTATTTTTTTTATATTTTGGAGTGCAATGACCATGTCATTGCACAGCATCGACACGGGCGCTACACTCTATAAATAGAATTCATCACACTACTAAATAATTGTTATATAAAAAGGAAAAAATTAAATCAAAATGTTCATTTATTTTTTTACTTCTGCTTTTGATACCATTCAATAAAATCGCACAGCGTTTCAATATTTTTAATAAAAAGTTTGCTACTAATGCGGTCTTTAATCTCGTATTCACCATTCCAGCGAACTCCTGGAACAATTTTCTTAAAACAGTCATTTTTAATTACCCAGCGCCCTTTTTCATCCTGTGTTTCAATAATTTGTTTAACTTTTGGTACCAACTGCCGCAAATGTTCTTGGATTTCCTCGCTCGATGGCTGTTTCTTTTCCGCTTTTAAGAAAGCCTCACGCCCCATCTTTTTCACTTTCTCAAATCGTTCTTCACATTGGTTGAGCATCTCACTTAAATCCGTTTCATAACCATAGCCGGTTCTCCGTTCAATATGTAATTCGTCAACCGAATTGACCCGAATCCGGCCACGGTCATAGTAGAGTGGTTTATTGGTTCCTAACTCCACAAAACGCGCCCATTTGCCATTGGGTAGACGGGATTCTCGCACCCATCGGAGAGCATCGGGTACAGGTTCGAGATATTGTCCTTTCCCGGTGTACAAATATAAATCGATAAGGGTATTGACGTTCCGCAAGGTAACCAGCGGACAGACTGCTGGCGGTTCAAAGGAACGTGCCCAGGCCGGTTGGAGATATTCATTGTATTGTTGCGCCCAACCCGGCTGAGGTGGCGGTAACTGGGAAATCATTAAAAAGCGAGCAGCCTTGTAAATGCTCTCTAAATACTCATCTTTTTGGTAATAACGGTATGCATCCATCATCACCTGAATGCAATTATTGATGCATCCATCATTAAAAGTAGCAAAATCGTGATAATTACCCTGTTCAGGATATTGATGTGGCCAGGCGCCATTCTCAAACTGACTGGTCAACATCAAATTTAGTGCTTTGGTAATGGCTTCGTCTAGAGAGGTGTCATCTACGACCTGGTCCAGTGCCATGAGGAAACGAATAGCGCTCTGGGTCTGATTGTCATCAAAACTCACCCGTCTGTTTTTGGGCCGGTTGAAATATATTTTATGTTCCCAACCTCCCAGATCGTTCTGTCCCCATATCAGCGCATTAGCTGCATCTTTTGCAGCTTCCAGAAAATTCTCATTTCCAGTCACCTGGTAAGCCTTCAAAAAAGCCATGCCAACGGCCGGCGTACCCGGTGGTTGAACCTCGATGGTGTAATCATCGGTCTTCCCCTCTCCCCACTTTTCCTTTAAATCCAGGGTGTAATAGTACACATACCCACCCCGAATGGCGATAGAGTGAAAAAATTGTATTCCTGTTTCAATAGATTTTAAGGCATCTTGATATAAAGCTTCCAATTCATTCTGACTGATTTTTTTTGTTTCAGTTATTCCCCATGTTGTTGTAAAAACTATGGTAAAAAAAAGAATCCAGAATTTTCCAGTTTTGCTGTTTTTATCCACTAGATTCATAGATCAGGCCTCACAATAGAATTTTTAACTAAGATAATGAAGATAAACTTTATTTAATCCATCAGGTACTGAATTTAGCAACCAACCGACGTGCGACTCGTCGAACAAATTCATAATTATCTTGAAGCGCTTTTTTGAAATCTTTAAAATAAGGTTTAGCCTTATTCCCGGTTTCCTCAAAAAATAATGCTGCATAGTGACGAACTACATGATTGGGAGAAGAAATCAGGGCTTTTTGTAATATAGGAAAACCTTTGTCCGTTTTGCCCGCCAGACATAAAGCTCGTGCAGCTGCAATTGAAACCCCTTCTGAGGGATCATTTAAGCATACTTCCAGAGCAGCGAGAGCTTCTTCTGAGACTTCTTCAAAATTACCAATCTCATAGGCTGCCCTAAAACGTACCGCTGCAGATGGTGATTTTAACTTTTCTACCAGTTTCTTCAAATTTTGCGGTCCTTTTTCTCTAAGTTCAATTACCTCTCTAATCTGGTCAATAATTTTAAGATTCTCTTCATGCTGCAACACAAAATATTTATTCCCATATTTCATTCCCATTTCTTCCAGAATTGGTTCTGGAATTAATCCCAGGTCTCTGGTTTGTTTCATCCAATCAAGATGAATTCTGCGCAATTTTTTCAGGATTTCCTGATATTCAGGGTGATCGGCCAGGTTATTGATTTCATAAGGATCATTTTTTAGATCATAAAGCTCTTCTGGCGGACGATGCGGGGCAAAAATTCGCGCCTGTATAGGAGTTAATTTCCCTTCTCTAAAAAGCTGTCGGGCAATCTGAGTAATTTTTTTACCATCCTTATATTGGTTGGGTTGCATGTGAGACAGATTGGAAAAATAATTTCGAATATATTTGAATCGATCCGTACGAATACAACGTATACAATCGATAGTTTCATCACAACGATCCCGAGCAGCGGCAATATATTCCCGCGGCTTGTAATCAGAAGCAAAAAGAGAACGTCCGTCCATATATTCGGGAATAGGAATACCTGCAATAGCAAGAGAAGTGACAGAAACATCAATTAGGCTGACCAGATCATCACGAACCGTTCCAGGCTTTAAAACACCTGGCCATCGAACAATCAACGGTACTCTAATACCTTCGTCATATAGAAATTGTTTACCCCGCAAATGGCTGATACCGTGGTCAGTAAATAAAAACACTACTGTGTTTTCCGAAAGCCCCTCACGCTCTAATCGCGCCAATACTTCACCAACTTCTTCATCTAACTTCAAAACACTATTCAGATATTCTGCCCAATCCTTCCGCATTACAGGATGATCCGGATAATAAGGTGGCAATTTTACTTTCTGAGGATCAACCGGATTGGGTACTTTTGCATTTCGGGCCTTTCCTCCTTTTAATTGGATCTGAGCAAAAAATGGTTGGCCTTTTTTTCTTCCCGACCAATCATTACCATTGTAAATATCTTCATTCCAGATGAAATTATAATCGGATTTGGCCAACTTTTTACCCGTATTACTTACACCTTGTTTTCCGCCTAACACTGTGTAGTAACCATTTTCCTGAAAGAGTTGCGGTAAAAGTTTCACCGGCACTCGATGACTTTTCATATATCGACGATCCCCAGCACCCTTACCAGAAGCCTGCTGACTACGGTGATTATGCGCACCCAGTTTTGTTTGATACATTCCGCTGATCAATGCTGAACGAGAGGGTGAACATACCGGGCAGGTTACAAATGCTCGGGTAAATCTGACACCTTCACGAGCTAATCGGTCGATATTAGGAGTTTTAATGGTTTTCTCGCCAAAACAACTCCAATTGGGCAACATATCCTCGGCAACTATCCATAGAATATTGAGAGGTTGCTCATTTGATACTCCAAAAGAAATATGATTAAACAAAAACAAACTTGATGATGTTAAACCCAACTTTTTTAAAAAGGCACGACGTTTCATGGTGCACTCCTTCAATTTTTATTTCCACCAATTTTAATTATATCATGTTATATTTTTATAAAAATTTTGTGCTTGTATAACCAGTAGCAAATATACCATAATAAAAACCAGACAACAAAAGCTGTAATTGTCTTTGCTGGAATTTCTCCCATCCAGCCAAGAAATCCCATAGTAAATGGTTTGACAATACCGTTAATCCAATTTGTTCCACGAGTATTAGTAAATAAATAAATAAACAATGGATTCATACCAACTATAGCAAAAAATTTTGGAACTTTTTGAAATTTTAAAACATCAACAATCCAATATGACAAAGCCAGGGCAATCAGACACCAACCACCGGTAACAATAACGAAGGAACTGGTGCAAATACGCTTAATAATTGGTGTTATAGGATTCAAAGCATATCCCACTACTAATCCAATGATACCAGCAATCATCAAGATTTTAATCTTTTGGAAATCCTCTCTATTACTTTTTAACACCTGCCCCGCTAAAACACCCCACATGGTATGTGCGGTAGTAGGTACGGCATTGAAAGCCACCCAATGGCCGCGAGATAGCTTACCCATCAGCAACATATCTACGTATGATCCAAAGTTATGGTCAGGTACAAAGGGCTGATTATATCCGGGAACCGGGAAAGTTCGGTAAAGGACTTCGGTCAATATCAAAAGCCCAAATGTAAATAGGAGTTGGACCTTCACCGGTTTCCGCATCATCAAAAAGGCAACAAAGTAAGTAAATGAAAGTTGCGCTAGAACATTCCATAGTTCAAAAGTCAATTTGCCCGGTTGAATACAATAAAGCCCGATACCGAAAAGAAGAAGCAAGATAGACCGCTGGAGAGCATGTTTAAAGGTTTGCTGCCAGGTATCTCCTCGCGCCCAGCGACGCCCAAAAGAAAATGGCATGGCCACGCCCACAATGAACATGAAAAATGGCTGAACCAGATCCCAGAAACGGAGTCCATTCCAGGGATGATGATGAAACTGGGTGCCAATAGCCGAAATGATTGTTCCTTTAAAAGCTGGATCGACCATCAAATTGTACAAATGGGTTGTCTCTCCAATAAGTAGAAACATAGTAAGTCCCCGATAAAAATCTAACGATAATAGACGGTCGTTGACAAGTTTAGGCTGCATCTGTACCACTCCTTTTTTAGTTAATAAGAGAAATTTGACTTTACAAGATTTTCAAAAGTTGAAGGAATTTTGTTCTATTATTGTAGCCATGGTATTGTAAAATTAATGTTTTACAAAACTTTTTATAGTTTTTATAAATTGCAATAACCATATCATTGCAATGTATCGACTCAATCGATGTACTCCCAAATCTAGGTAACATTACAATATTCCAGGGTACCACTTTTTAGCGTTTTCAAAATATATTTTCCGTAAAACTTTTTCTGGTAAATGTAAGCCTTTAATCTGCAAATCAGAGCCTCGAATAGTAGCTAGTGAATCTGTGGCAAAATATCGCCAATCATTTTTCCAAATTTCATGCATTCTCTGGATAAAAGCCTGAGGATCCGCATCCTCTGAAATACCTAAATCTGTGCCATATAAAATTCGATCCTGATACTTAATGAAAAACTCCCTGACTTTTTTTTGATCCAACAACTGTATATCATCAATACGAGCAGCCAGGTCCACTGCCATATTAGGATGCTTATCCAACATTTTGCCCAACTCTTCAACATTCCATTCAATACTACCCAAATGGCAACCTACATACCTAATATTAGGATGTTTCTGCAGCATATTGTCATAAGATTGAATAAGTTCTTCATAAGATGGATAATCCGGGTGGAGATACATGTGATATTCCGGATGTGATTGATAATACCGGCGGTTACTAGGACTCACCATTTTTTCAATTGGAAGCCAACAATCGCGTGGTTCACCAATATGACCTGTCAATGTTTTATTCTGAGAGGCAATAAAATCAATGATCGGGTCAAATTTGGGGTGATCAATCTTAATAAAATTTCCATTTTTACTCCGGAATTCCATACCAATGTTTTTCCATACTTTTACACCTATGGCACCATTTTCGAAGTCTTTTTTCAGCCCCGCTATTGTTTTCTCAATCCAATTTGGTTCATCCCAACCTTGTATGGTAAAAGCTGTAATGTAAGCAAATTTATCGGGATGAAGTTGCTTCTGTCTTTCAACATAACGTTTCTGAATTTCAATATCATAATGATCTAGGATAATCACTAATGGTCGGAAATTATCTTGAATCGCTTGTTCTATAAATTCTGGTCCATTATAGCGGATGTGCATGTGAGCATCAATTTTGGGAAAAGAATAAAAATTAGGTTGGCGAGATGAACAGGCCCAAAATACAATAGAAACAATATAGAAGATAAAAAAGAAAAACAGAAATCTTTTCATTTTCAACAATCTCCCTTAATTTTCAATATTTGGTTAACTAATCTTCTTAAAAAAATTAAAAAATTGATGAAATTTTCGATTAAATGTAATGCTTCAATCTCAATTCACTAACTAAATAACAAATCAAATGTTTATAAATCATCATTTCATATTTTTTAAATAATCCCCATGTTACAAATTGTAAAACAATCTCCTTACTAAAAGGGATGATATTTGCAAATTATTGTAATAACATAGTACTCAGATCTGCTAAATAGAAAGCATCTTTTTAACTTAAAAATCAAAATAATTTTGAATCTTCAAAATTGAAAATTATTCTAAAAAGTGTTATGCAAATCTCATACATACCCACTAATTTTTTAGAATTTAATCCTTATACGAGAAAGGATCAAACCATAAAAATGGAAATGATAAAATTATAATTTTAATGCTATACGGCTTAAACTATATTACAATACGTTTTTTTATATTAGATTACCATGTAATCCTGTTCAAGTAAATAGTTTTATTTTAAACAGAACAAAGAATAATGTACAGTCAAATAACTTACAGTAACAAAATGTTCATTTCAGACTTTTCTTTTCTCTATAGCATCCCAATAAACGGAAGTCAGTGGTCAATTTTTTTACCTCTTCTAAAGCATCTATTACATTTTGGTCATTTTTGGAGCCAACCAAATCCAGAAAAAAGGCAAAGCTACCCTTTTGGTTAGGTGTTGATTCAATACGTGTTAGGTTGATATTCCTTTTTGCGAACACTTCCAAAACACGGAAAAGAGTCCCAGCTTTGTGGGCAGTTGAGAAGATAATGGAACATTTATCTCCTTCTTCTGGGCTTTCTTCTTTAGAAAAAATCAAAAAACGTGTGATATTCTGATCAAAATCTTCAATGTTTTCTTTAATAATTTCCAGATTATATAATTCGGCTGATAATTTGCTGGCAATTGCTGCTGATGATGTAGGTTCTTCTTCAGCCAGCATTCTAGCAGCACCTGCAGTATCGTAATATGGAATGGGCTGTAGCTTATTCCGTGCAATGAATTGACGGCATTGTTCCAGAGCCTGTGTATGGGAATAGACCGCATGTAATTCACGATAATCCGTTCCTGGAGCTGCTAACAAACAGTGATGAATTTGTAGCTCAACTGCCCCAACTACATACAAATTTGTATTCAGAATCAGTTGATTCACTTGAGTTACCACACCTCCGGTGTTATTCTCAACCGGGATAATACCATAATCATAAACGCCCGATTCCACTTCCTCAAAGATTTCGGTAAAGTCTGGACATGGGATAGGGACGAGTGTCTCATCCCATATCCGTGCGGCGACCTCGCTATAAGCGCCATGTTCGCCCTGGAAAGCAATCAATTTATAATCCATGCTCTGCAATTTTTTACTTTCAGAAATAATATTTTTATAGAGATTTTCACAAAAATCCGGATCGATCAGACCTCGGGACTGTTGCCTGATTTTTTGTAGAACTTCCTGTTCTCTTTTTACATCTTCTATTTTCTCTTTGAATTTCTTGGATTTCAACGCCAATTCCATTCTGGCATCCAACAACTTAATAATCTGGTAGTCAATTTTATCCAATCTTTTTCTGATATCTTCTAAATTCATCTTTACTCCTGTAAACTTTCATTTTTTAACAATGCATTTATTCAGAACTTTCTAATTTATGGAAAATTTGCACCACTTTTCGAATTTTTCTCATCAAGTTAGAAAATTGTTCAGGATTTAGTGTCTGGTCTTTGTCAGATAAAGCTTCTTCCGGTTTGTAATGAACTTCAACCATCAAACCATCGGCACCAGCAGCTACCGCTGCCAGACTCATTGGTTCGATTAAACTCGACCTACCCGTGCCATGGGAAGGATCCACAATGATTGGTAAGTGTGAAAGCTCCTTCATTGCCGGAACTGCACTCAAATCCAGCGTATTTCTGGTATAAGTCTCAAATGTTCTAATCCCTCTTTCGCAGAGAATTACATTGGAATTCCCTTCATTTAGAATGTACTCAATACTATTTAGCCATTCAGCCAGAGATGAGTACATACCTCGTTTGAGTAGTACCGGTTTGTTCACTTTCCCTACTTCCTTCAACAGGGCAAAATTTTGCATGTTCCTTGTTCCAATTTGCAGTACATCTGCGAATTCACACACCCAGGTCACATCCCTGGGATCAATAACCTCGGTAACCACCGGGAGTCCGGTAGCCTTTTTGGCTTTTTCCAAAATTTTCAAGCCTTCTAATCCCAAACCCTGGAAAGAATAAGGCGATGTCCGTGGCTTAAATGCACCACCGCGCAGCAGGTGGGCTCCAGCTTCTTTGACTTTCTGTGCCGTGATGATAGTTTGCTCTTCATTCTCCACACTACAGGGTCCGGCAATAACCACAAATCCTTTTCCAATCTCAATATCACCTACTTTGATAATGGTTCTTTCATGTCCATTTTTTCTGGCAAGTTTAACATTTTTCATAAATTTAACGCTCAAGTATATAAATTTTCTTTATTCAGATAATAATTTTATTAAAGTTTAAATATAATGAGAATTTTTACTTGATTGCAAGCAAGACATCAGGTTGGAACATCATTATTTTCTGTAAATTATTGAGATGGATAAATAAA
>CAYLYM010000137.1:0-9672 GCA_964387645.1 uncultured Calditrichaceae bacterium
ATTGTATAAATTTACAGTTGGAACTGACTTTTTAAATTTTTTGGGGGATACCCAGTTTTTTTTTAATAATTGCCTATTTTTTTTATATTATTGGATATTATAATTTTTATCTAACATAATTATTTGACAAGTTTGCAGGTAATCGAGATTTTATATTTAAAGAGGAGGAATTGGTAAATGTTTAATTCAATTAAATTCTTCAATGTGTTTATTCTTATTAATCTGGTTATGCTATGGTTAGCTGCGTATCTGCCAGCCGCAAACTATCCTAAAAACAATCAAGGTAAAAATTTATCGCCAAAAAAGGTACTTGTGGAAAGTTTTGGTTCTGGTGGTCAGATAAAGATGCTCTACGACCGTCGGCAACGTCCACAGTGTGTACTTCTGGATGACAAATTGTTCATTGTTTATAACGGTTGCGGTACATCGAAAACCAAGGGTCCCACTTTTCCTCTTGCTATTGTTTATGATATGAAAACCGCAGAATTTTCTTATCCAGTGGTACTGGGACCGGCCAGCCGCGATCACCACTATGGTCCTGTTATCTGGGCTGATCGTAATAAGTTTCTTCATGTTCTATTTGGGTGTCATCGCACGCCAGGCACTCATCTCATATCAAAAAAACCTGCCGACATTAGTGATTGGCGTATTGGACCACAAATCGCTCCATCTATCTCATATCCGTCATTCCACCGAATTTTTAATGGTCAACAACTTATTTACTATAGGACCGAGGGGCACATTAGTTCTTGGACTTATAGAATAAGCAAAGATAACGGAAATACGTGGTATGGACCAGAGCAAGATGTGACAGATCTGGACAGCAAAGGCCGTACTGATTGGGCTTCGTACCACACAGTTCTGCCAAGCCGAGATGGTCGATTTTTACATGTAGCATTTATTGCCTACGATGACAATCGTTCACATGATCCTAAACGGTATTACAATCCCCGATATAAGCAGCAGCTGGGCGATGATGAATGGAAATATAATCTGTATTATATAAAAATCGATTTGTCGACTGGTGTTGTAATGAATGACAAAAACGAAGTATTGAAAACGCCTATTGATATTGATTACGCCAACCAACATTGCTGTATCTGGGATACGGAATGGCGGGGCGCCGGTGTTCCTCCGGACATCGTGCTAGACAAAAATGGAAATCCAGCATTTCTACATGTTCTTTCCAAAGAGACTATAAGAGATCATTCTTACTATTATGTCCGAAAAGTTGGTGAGAAATGGGTAAAGACCGAAATTACTCATTCGAATCATCAGTGGAATAGTTGTCATATATACCGGGACGATGATGGGACGTTGCACGCTTTTCTGATCGTGGGTGAAGGTTATCTTGATACTGGCGGAGAGATGGACCAATACGGTGGAGGAAATATTGAAGAATGGATATCAATGGATGATGGAAATAGTTGGAAAAGATATAGAGACCTAACACCATTTCAATCAGAATTTTCGGGCTGGCGGTACAATAATATCCAACCGGTGGTCCGACCGGATGGATCATATGTAAAGGGTATGTTGTTGTTTTATGGATGGAAGGATAAGGACGCTCCCAAAGCTAGGGCATTTTTGCTACGTGAACTTGAAATAAAGTGAGTCTATTTGATAAATTCTTCTTAGGGAATAAAGTATAGGCTTACGTGCCTCTTTTGAAGGGAATCAATGTAAAGAGCTTACAGGATGGCTAAGCAAGTGGAGGTATATAAGTGTGAAATTTATGGTAATGTTGTAAAAGTGATGAACTAAGATAAAGGATAACTTTTTTGTTGCGGACAACTGACGAATTTAATGAATGAGCAAACAGCCGATACATTTGAATGAGAAGCATGTTTCTTTTATAAAGAGAGAAGAAAATGCTTATGTTATTAAAATAGATAAAAAAATCCTACATCTAATGAAAAAAAAGCATTACATTGATTGGGTAAAACTTGTTGCTCACGGAGATACATGTAAAAAGTTTCTTAAACCCGGAGATAAACCAGAGACAACCGAAGGTAAAGGAATTTATACAAAATAATATTGTAATATTCACGGATTGTGAAATAATAAGGAGTTTAAAATAATGAAGAAATATAAATGTAAGATTTGCGGATATATTTATGATCCAGAGAAAGGAGACCTGGATAATGGGATAGTGCCGGGTACTCCATTTAAAGAAATACCAGAGGATTGGATATGTCCTATGTGCGGTGTACTAAAAAATGAATTTGAGGAGGTATGATTATGTCTGTAAGAGAAGTAAAATTAGGAATATATTCTATAGGAGCAATAGATTGGGATAGAAGGTTGTTTGATGAACTTATCCCACTTCCTGATGGAACCACTTACAATGCCTATCTTATAAAAGGAAGTGAAAAAAATGCTTTGATAGATACTGTAGATCCCATGAAAGAGGAAGAGCTTCTTGGGAATCTAAAAAAATTAAAATTAGAAAAAATTGATTATGTAATATCAAATCATGCTGAACAAGACCATTCCGGCGCAATTCCTGCAATTCTTGAGAAATATCCAATGGCAAAAGTTATTGCCAACAAGAAATGTAAAGATTTTCTTGTTTCACTTCTGCATATTCCCGAGGATAAATTTAAAGTAATTAATGATGGCGAAAAACTTTACCTAGGAAATAAAACTTTGAAATTTATTTTTAGTCCCTGGGTTCACTGGCCAGAAACCATGATTACATATTTGATAGAGGATAAGATACTTTTCAGTTGTGACTTTTTTGGCTCACACCTTGCGACATCAGAACTTTTTGCTTATGAAGGACAGAAACTCCTGGAAAGTGCAAAAAGATATTATGCTGAAATAATGATGCCATTCAGAAACGCAATAAAAAAGAATATAGAAAAGATATCAGATCTGGAAATAGAAATGATAGCTCCTAGCCATGGGCCAATATACAGGAATGCAGATTTTATAATAGATGCTTATAAAGATTGGATTTCTGATAAAGTAAAAAATAAAGTTGTTGTGGCTTATGTGTCGATGCATGGAAGCACAGAGAGGATGGTTAAATTTTTTATTGATGCGCTTATTGAAAAAGATATAGAGGTTCAACCTTTTAATCTTACAAAAACTGATATAGGTGAATTGGCTATAGCACTTGTTGATGCTGCAACGGTAGTTATAGGAACTCCTATGGTGCTTACTGGGCCACATCCACTCGCAGTATATGCTACTTATCTTATGAACATTCTCCGCCCCAAAACCAAATTTGTATCAATTATAGGGTCTTATGGATGGGGTGGTAAACTTGTTGAAGGTTTAAAAGGACTTTTAACAAATGTGAAGGTAGAACTACTTGAACCAGTTATAATTAAGGGCAATCCGAGAGATGTCGATTTTAAGGCACTATATAGGTTAGCAGATAAAATCTATAAAAAACATAATTACATCATTTAAAAAAAGGAAGAGCCATGTTAAAGGAAAAGATGAAAGAGGCTTTAAACAAACAAATTAACGAAGAATTGTATTCAGCCTATCTCTACTTATCTATGTCTGCATATTTTGAATCAATGGGATTGAAGGGATTTGCAAATTGGATGATGGTTCAATACAAAGAAGAAACAGACCATGCGATGAAGATTTATAATTATCTTCTATCCCATGGAGCAGAAATTGTTCTTTTACCAATTAAAGAACCACCTCATGAATGGACATCGCCATTGAACGCCTTTGAGGAGACGCTGAAACACGAGCAGCATATTACGAAGTGTATAAACAATCTGGTGGATCTTGCTGAAGAGTTAAAAGACCGGCCAACTTATAATTTTCTACAATGGTATATCGATGAACAGGTTGAAGAAGAAGAAAATGATAGGGAAATAATTGATAAGCTGAAACTCGTTGGGGAAAGTTCAAATGGCTTGTTTATGCTAGATAAAGAATTGGCACAACGTGTTTATGTCCCATTAAATACTGAAGATTAAATGGGTTATTTTATAGGATCTCTTTTAATACAAGTGAAATATTTCAAGGGATTCAACTATGAATACACGCCGCGATTTTCTTAAAAAACTAGGTAAAATGGGTGTGCTCATTAGTACCGGGCAGATCGTAACAGCCTGCTCGAATAAGAACGTATGGCCTAAATACCGGGTTGAGCCTTTAACGCGCGGCCCAAAGAATCATTTTTTCGGATATTACGGTATCTGCCCGTGGAATAAAAGTCAAACATATCTTTTAAGCCTAGAGACGAATTTTCAGGATCGTATGCCGGACGTATGTGATTCTGCGGGAATCGGGCTTGTGGATGTGAAAACGGGGCGTTATGAAAAAATTACTGAAACGAAAGCCTGGAATTTTCAACAAGGTGCTTTCTTGCACTGGAATCCATTGAAACCTGATTCAGAAATTTTTTATAATGATAGAAAAGGGAATGAAATAATCTCTATTTGTCTAGATATCAATACTGGCAAGAAACGTATTCTACCTCGCCCAATAAACGGCATTAGTCACAATGGGAAATATGCTCTAAGCCTCAATTACGGCCGGCTTGGCCGCATGAGAAAGGTGGTGGGTTATGCAAATGTGGTGGATCCTTATGCGGACGAACCGCATCCAGACAAAGATGGTGTGTTCATTATGGATCTGCAGACAGGTGAGTATAAACTTGTAGTCTCCATCAAACAAGTTTACGAGATGCTGAAGAATGCACATCCCGAACTGAAGCATAAACATATGTGGTTTAATCACACTGTTTTTAACAAAAACGATACGCGGTTTTTTTTCCTTGCAAGAGCAAGAACAAACAACGGGAAGGAAACCGGCATGTTTACGGTCGGTATTGATGGGTCTGAGTTGAGAGAAGTCATCCCGTACGGATGTGGGGTTTCCCATTTTGACTGGAGAAATGACAAGGAAATTATTGCCACGTTTAGATTGGATTCAAGTGGTATGCATCATTACCTTTTTGTGGATGGAGTGAATAAATACAAAAGATTGGGCAATGGATGCCTTGATTTTGACGGTCATTGTACTTTTTCACCAGATCAGAAATGGATTGCTACCGATCATAAAATGGGGAAAATACTTAAACAGTCTCTCATTCTGTACAATCTTGAAATGGATAGTTGCAAAACACTGGTGACCCTTTCCATGAAAGATCGAATGTTTATTTCTGGAGAACTGCGATGCGATTTTCATCCACGTTGGAATTGGGACGGAACTGCTATTTGTTTTGATGCAATTGATTCAAGGGATGGATCAAGACAGTTGCATGTGGCTTATCTTGATTTTAGTTAGGTCTTGTGTAAATTATATAATTAAAGCATTATTGTATGATATTTGATGAAAAAAATTGTTTTTCAAATCGTCTACTCTGAAGGAGGATAAACTACATTGAAACTTGTTTTTTGAAAATATGATTGGTAAATAAGTCAAAGTTTATTTTATTTCAATGAAGTTATAAACATTATTAAGAGGGAACTTGACGGTTGGATTAAATAAAACAATTTTCCTGATGTTAAAGAGTCAGAAATTTAAATCCTTGCGCTTTGAATCATTATAAAAGCCTGTAATTTAATAATTAAAGCTTTTTCTTTTATTAATATTATTAAAGACATTTTAACGCCTAATTTTGCCTACAGATATGTAGATTTGGGTATTTTTTTATTTTAGCAATAAAATGGAGTTGCCGTGTTGTAAATTTAAAGAGGGATGATCTACTATCACTCTTTCTAAAAAGTGCATTTTGAAAAGGACAATGGGCTATTTCCTTAATTGTAGTTATGGTTTGGTACCTGAAACAAGTATCGGAGGATTTATGAATATTCTAGTTTCTCATACCAAATTATGTTTTTTGCGCAAATCAGTACTTGAATACAAAGAACTTTATTTCTGGATTGTAGCATTAATAGCAGTCTTTCTGTTGTCTGACATTAAGGCAGCAGAGAATAATTTACAGCTGTCAGAACTCCCCAAACCAATTCTTCAGCGTATCGGATATGAGTTTGGTGATATATCGAATGTAAAACAGGTAGAAATGCTTCCATCACCCAAGAAAAGCTACGATGTTGGAAGTATTGGCAGAAAATTAACGGCAGATGAATGGAGAGCCAGTCAAGCATGGGAGGCACTGGCAGGCTATAACATGGCCAAGGTTGCCAGATTCCGAGGAATGAACGCTATGGTTTGGTGTACATTGCGGGGTGGGGGTAACAGCGTAACCTATATGAAACCCCTAATAGACTTTTATGACCATGCAAAACTTGCCTTCTATACATTTCGTCAAGCGATTCAGCTTGTCTTTCCTTGTAGTAAAGGCGTTGATGTTGTTTATGGCCCGGAAGATAAAATTCAACCTGTTATCATGAATCTCCGCAAACCACGCAAAGTTGATCTTTTCATCCGTATCAAGAATTTGCAAGGCAATCTAATTGAGGAAAAATCCTATCGATCGATCAAACTAACGAACGATCGTCAGCCTACTGTTCTACCTGCTTTTAAGCCCAATGTGCCTTCTGAAGGTTATTATGCGGTCGAATATGAAGTAGTAGAAAACAAACACTCAATAGGGCGCACGTTCGAGTTTAAGTATTTCAGTAAAGACTCCAGAGCCAATGGTGAAACTGATTTTCACGGAAAGACCGAGGTATTCAACACGGACCAGAGGGTTGAATTCCTTAATCGCTACGCTGATTATGCTACGCGCTACTTTAATGATCCGAACCTTGATACCAGGATTGTTACCGATGCTGAAGTACAGGACGCTATGGCAAAGTTCAAGCCCATGCCCTTGCCCACGATAAGAAAACACATTGCGCTTAACAACGGGTGGACTTGGCTCGCACTGAGAGAAGGTGAGCCAATGCAGAACAAGAACAGTCTTCTGGAATGGAAACAAATGCCCGGCGTGAACCTTCAGGATGGACACCTCACTATTGTCAAAGATGAGGTTACTTTTACCAAAACTTTTAATCCGCAAACCTGGCGTTTTTTTATTCAGTGGCGAGCTCGTACTCCTGCAAAATCGCCTCTGACGTTTATTCTGGGGGACAATAACACGCCCATAATAACAGTTGAATTTCGGAAAAATGGCCAGCTCTTTTGCCACGCAGGCGGAGATGAGCACAGCATCGGCTCGTATCAACCGAAAAAATGGCATACCTTCAGAGTTGAAGTAGATCTGCATCCCGCCTATAAGTCATTCTCACTCATCGTTGATGGTAAACGAAAAGTATATGCTGCCCCAATCGTCAAAGCTGCTGATTCCCGGGTTATCATCAACACATTCACTGTCAAAGGTTCTAGCAATGCTCAATTGGACGACCTCTGGGGAGTTGGGTATGAGCTTGCTAGCGATCTGCGCAATGGTACTTACACTATTGCTACTTTTGTTGATCAGAACTTCGAAATTAAACCCGCCATAAGGGGGTGGACAAAGTGGGAGTACGATACACGCGGCTGGAGCCAAAACGGACAACTGCCTCTCGTGATTGGGAGTGAGCGTAATAGGGGTCGCGATCTCTACATGCGTCGCACTGTAAAAGTAGGGGATTTCCAGAAGGCATTCCTCAATATTGAGGCGCTTGATCCCGGTGGTGAGATCTACCTTAACGGTAAACTTGTGGCAAAACTCAATCGCCGGCCAAGAAGGCTCGATGTAAGTGCTTTTCTCAGGAGGAATGCCAACAATCTTTTGGCTGTTAAAGTTAATCATGTCCCTGACGGCTATTTCAAGCCAGATGGCCATACCAGCAGTGACCTGCTTTTCGGTTGGTTTGCTGCTCGAATGTCGCTTGACCTCACCACCGCAAGTCACATTGAGAATGTTTTTGTGAGTACCAAAACAATTAGCAAATCATCGGCAACAACTATAGTTTCTGTTGAAGTTGTAAATGATAGTGAAAATGCGTTCAATGGTGAGATTGAAGTTCGGTTTACGCCATGGTATCCCAAAGAAGTCAACATTGCCTCAGCCAAAGCCAGGTTCCCGATCAAGATAAAGGCTGGCTCTCATACACGTATCGAACGATCAGTTATAGTGCCTGAACCGAAGCTCTGGACCTGCGATACTCCAAATCTGTACAAAGTTACCATTAGTCTTATTTCCTCCGAAGGCAAATCAATAGACGATTACGTTGTTACTACTGGTATCCGCACAGTTCGACATGAGAACGGCATGTTCCTGCTTAACGGGAAACCAGAGATGCTGAATGGCGCAACTGTAATGCAATTTCCAGCTCCTCTGGAAGAGATGTCGACCTGGCACCGATGCCTTCCTGAAGAATGGATAGTTAAGCATATCCTTTTGGCAAAAGCAGCATCTATGAATACACTTCGTATGCATACACCGAGCTGTGCGTACAGCGATCCGCGTTTCGCCGAGTATGGTGATCAGCTTGGTATTATGTTCATTTGGGTGCCAACTGGCTGGAACCGCAAAGACTGGGCAGAAGGGGGATTTTCTTCCGGTCCCAAACTCAGTCTCGATGAGCAGGTAGCTGAATATATCACAGATATGAAACAGGTGCTGAACCACCCCAGTATCGTTATGTGGGAAATATTTAACGAAGGCGTACCAAAGGAAAGACGAGATATGCTCTTAGCTGCATTTTATCCCGAGATATATAAAACCGATAAGACTCGATTAATTAGCTTCCTTAAGGAATATAAATCTAACAAACCGGGTCTAATAAATAGTGTCCAATATGATGTGTTGGGGTATGGAAATGCATGGACTAAACTTCGTGAAGATGCAAAAAAACCAAGAAGTGATGAATATGCTGTGGAGTTTGCTGAAGTGGCAGGCCAGGCCAACTGGGACCTTGTTAAGTGCAAACCCTGGTATCGCATTCACTCTTATGAATGGGGAACGAATTTATACAAGGTTACTGGAATTGATCCACGAACAGGGAAATTACGGACTGTTATTATTCCGGAAGATGAGCCACCTCTCTACTAATTAATGCCTCGTATCAAATGTAACTTTGTGCACTATAAAAATGATAAAGAAGTAAATAAGTTATTTAATCTTTGTAAGAGTTTAAATTAGAAAACATTGAAAGTGTAAGTTATTAAATCGATTACTATCCAATAATTAAAAAATATAGCCATATGTAAACGTGGAAATAGGTATGAAGCCTATTGTTCATTCTGCATTCAAATGCACTTGCTATTAGAAAAGAGAATTGTTTGAGATCTGATTAATCTTTGTAAAAACATATTTTTTTTCTATTGAACTATGTAGGTGGTCATAATTGTAACTAAGCTTGTGTAGAACAGAGCGAACCGGAAAATCAGGATCTTATCAACTATCTGGCTTTAAAGGAAAGGGTATCAGCTTCGACACAAAAACAGGCGTTTTGTGCCATACTCTTCCTTTACAAACACGTGCTGGGCATAGAAATAGGCGAGCCTGGGATCATATCCTCTGGTCTAAAAAACTACAAAGACTGCCGGTGGGACAGAAAGAAAAAAGTGTGGAAATTACCGTACTAAGCGGTACAGGGACTCGGCCTGAAAGACCGGATAGTTCCGGAGGAAGAATGACCGTAAATTTAAAGACATCAGTGTGTAGCAGGGCACCATAATTTTTCCTATTATTAGTAAAATTTATGGGGAATAATGGGCATGTAAATAATAAGTTGTGATCTTAGGTGAAAAATTCATTAGTGTCTGAATAATTAATAAAATGGGGTGAGTAATTATGAA
>CAYLYM010000138.1:0-9619 GCA_964387645.1 uncultured Calditrichaceae bacterium
AAATTACTTCATTCTGTTAAGCTTGAATATTTTTTATATGTTATAAGGATTTCTCTTAATTACAAAATCTTATTGGCCCCAGGACGAAAAGAAAGTTTCATACCTATTCTTTTTGTTTTAATTGAATTTTAATTTGAGCAGTATCGAATAACAGTGAGTTATTTCTTATTATTAAATAACCTTTCGACCGGCGGATCTTTATCCGAATGAATTATTGCTGTTTTTTATAAATTATTCTTCTATATGCAATATTAAAACTTTTAAAAATTGCCTTGGATTTACCCCATTATTTCGATACCGAATTAATTCGAAAGTTATGTGATTAATTATTCTAAACCCGCCGCTGCGGGATGGGGGATAGTATTAACTACCGCTTTTAAGTGGTAGAAAATGATAAAAGGAAAATAAAAATTTAATTTCATTACCTAATATTAAGATCGTTTGAGGTGTTTAATACCATCCTGCCCGGCGATGATGGCCTCACTGGTGATATCAAGAAACAAACCATGTTCCATAATCCCTGCTCGAGAGTTTAGCTTTTCTGCAATTTTATAAGGATTTTCCAAGGGGCCAAAGCGGCAATCTAATATATAATTGTCTTGATCGGTTTTGTAAATGCTACCATCATCGCACAATCGAATTTTCACTGTTGCTCCAAGCGTTTCCAGAAAAATCATTTCTGTTTTCCATGCAAAGGGTATTACTTCCACCGGCACTGCCCATTTAGTTCCTAACTTAGGCACATATTTTTCCTCATCAGCAATAATTACAAGTTTTTTACTGGCTTGAGCCAATATTTTTTCCCTTAATAAAGCTCCTCCTCCGCCTTTAATTAAATTTAGCTGAGGATCTATTTCATCAGCACCATCAATGGTCAAATCTATTATTGGATGATCATCCAGGTTTGTTAATGGAATGCCCAGGTCATGAGCCTTTTTTGCGGTTTTAATTGAACTAGGAATTCCAATAATATCTTTTAGTCTACCTGAATGTAATAAATCAGAAATAAATTTAAGAGCATACGAAGCGGTCCGACCTGTACCTAATCCAATTACCATCCCATTTTTTACATATTTTACCGCCTCTTCTGCTGCCATCTTCCTTAATGCATCTTTTGTAAACATAAGGCTATCTTCTCCAATGATATTAAATCACTTTCCCTCGATTAAATTGTAGTTATTTTAAAATAATAATTTTTATTCACCTATTATAACAGTTTTTAAAGTCTTATGAATTCATCATTATCAAGTCAAAAAATTATAACTAGAATTCTGTAAAATTGTTTTTCTATGGATACCAGATATCCTTTGTTATTGCACTGATTTTTGTTTTTAGTTGTATGATGTTGGGCACGTTTGTATGGAGAAAATCTTTAAAATAAGGCAACTTATAAAGCTCGATTGTAAATAACATCCTTGATGACCAATTCATTTAATAACTTCCGATTTTATTTTTTACAAATAAATAAGATAAAAATAATTTTCCTTATTTAACAATTGGATTTTTGAAAAAGATATTGTAGTGTTTAGAGTTTTATTTATCATTTAATTGAATTTATCATTTTGCCTGTGAGTTTACTAACATAACAGGCTAAATTAATTTATTGATTCAATCATTTAGATAATTATTATTTCAACATATAAATTTATTTAATTTTTTCATATTGCTTCAAATATTATTTATCTATTTAGTTGGGATAAAATGAAAAGTATTTCTTTATATCTTCAGCTAAATTTTGTCCTTATTTTTATAAGGATTCATTGAAAGACTAAAAAATGGAGATAGGTGATGTTTTTATATTATTTAAAATATCTTAGTTTGAGCTTGATAATCATTTTGATTTTTTCGGTTCAATGCAAGAAAACGGGAAAGGGTAAAATGGAAAGAGAATTTATGTCTTTTTTAGAAGAATACGAATCGCAGGTGATTCCTCTCTCCAGAGAATGTAATCTTGCCTATTTCGAAGCAACTACCACTGGAGATGATGCTCTCTATAAAAAATGGGAAGAGTTAGAAATTCGATTAAGTAAGTTGCATACCGATCGGGAGAAGTTTAATCATTTAGTAAAAATTCGTAATTCTAATGAAATAAAAAATCCCATTTTGAGACGGCAAATCGAAATTTTATACAACGAATTTCTGAGCCATCAGATTGATGAAAAAAAATTAGAACTCCTGATCAAGACACAGGCCGAGATAGAAAAAAAGTACTCTACATACAGGGCAAATATAGGTGGTGTGGAATATACTGATAACGAAATTGAAGAGATCTTAAAGACAGAGACTGATTCCAGGAAATTGCAAGCAGCCTGGGAAGCCAGTAAAAGAATCGGCAGAGAAGTTGCAAAAGATGTCTTAGAATTAGTTAAAATGCGTAATGAAATTGCAAGAGAATTGGGATTCTCTAATTTTCATGCTATGAAATTAAAGTTGAATGAACAGGATCCTGAAAGAATTAAGGAACTATTTGATGAATTGGATAATATGACCAAAGATGCTTTCATAGAGCAAAAAAAAGAGATTGACCAATTTTTAGCTAATCGTTACCAGATAAAAATTTCTGAGCTTAGACCCTGGCATTATCAAGATCGCTTTTTCCAGGAAGCTCCTAAAATTTATAAGGTTGATCTTGATAAATATTACCGTGATAAGGATATCATTAAAATTACTGAAGAATATTATGCTGGTATTGGACTCCCGATAAAAGATCTAATAGAGAAAAGTGATCTGTTTGAGCGGGAAGGGAAATATCAGCATGCCTATTGTACTGATATTGACCGCCAAGGTGATGTCCGCGTGGTTTGTAATATTAAACCGAATTATAATTGGATGAGCACTATGCTACATGAATTTGGCCATGCTGTTTATGATAAATTTACTGACCGGCAGTTACCCTGGTTACTCCGTGAACCAGCTCATATCTTTACTACCGAAGCTATTGCCATATTGTTTGGCCGTTTTGCAGCAAGTCCCGCCTGGTTACGTGATGTCCTGGGCATTTCTGAAAAAGAAGTGGCACAAATGGCTGATGAATGCTATAAATCATTACGATTAGAAAAATTAGTTTTTAGCCGCTGGGCACAAGTCATGTACCGATTTGAAAAAAGTATGTATGAAAATCCTGATCAGAACTTAAATCAATTATGGTGGGATTTGGTGGAAAAATATCAGATGCTTACAAAGCCGGCAGGCCGAGATGAACCGGACTGGGCTTCGAAGATTCATATAGCATTGTATCCGGCTTATTATCATAACTATTTATTGGGTGAACTACTTGCATCTCAAATTTATTACTATATCGTTAAAGAAATTTTAAAAGGCGATCCTGCCAAAGATTATAGTTTTCATCGTAAACAGGAAGTAGGACGTTATCTCAGGGATGCAATTTTCAAGCCGGGCAAAAAATATTTCTGGAATGATATGATTAAAAAAGCGACTGGTGAAGAGTTAACGGCAAAATATTTTGCCTTACAGTTTGTAAAAGGTAAATAAAGACGGATATTTATAGGTATAAAAACAACGAATTATTTTACAAATTACTTGGTCAGACACAAATTAACTAAAAATTAGGTTTTATTTTTTTGGCTAAAATAACTTACAAAAGATAAAGTGTGTTGAATCTATGGCCTAATTAAGCCGAGTTTTATAGTTAATCTCAAAATATGTGAATTATTTTTATTTCGATTTATTCGTTATATAGTGATTTCTTTTTGAGATAAAGAGTGGAACCGCGTAAATGTGGCATCATAATGTTCAAACCAGAATTCAGCCACATTTACTTCATCATCGACTTCATGTCAATCTTTTCTTGGCAATATCTTTTTCTGTAAAGAATTCCCATTATTAAAGGTCTCGCTAATAGGAATATTTTATTCTGCTTACGCCTTAAATTTGATAGTTTCTAAGTATTTACCAACCAATCTATTAATACCTTCTTGTGAAAAAATGGGATTTCAGTAAAAATCTGTTTTAACATGGCTTAAAAAAGACAAATATGTTGATTGAGGGGGAGGTAGTTTTCTTCATTATATATTTTTTTGGATTTATTTTCTGAGTGTTTAGAAAGAATATTTGATTTGTTAAACAACAATTTGCAAAATAAACATTTTTTTAACTCCAGAATTTAGGATTATATTTAAAAAAGGGATTATTAAATAAAGATTTTCAAAAACCAATAGGAATTTGAATTATTAATTTAGATTCTATTTGAGAATATCTTAAAAATTTTTATTTAAAATATATAAATCTTTTATAAAATCCTTGTCGATTTCATTCAAATATTTGATTTCAAAATCATAACCTACTAAATGGATGCTAGAAACCTCCAAAATTATGGTAAAGTATTTAGGAATGTATTGATATATGGCTTTAATTTTTTTTTCAAAATCAAGCAACAATTTTTGATGGCTGAGCATCTCAATAGTATAAACCTGGGCACCATAACCTATACCTGCAATAATAAAATAAATTTCCTTTTTTGGACCTGGTATTTTTACCATTAAAATCAAACCATTTTTTATACTTTTATTTTTCGTTGTTTTAAATGTATATAATGTGTCAAAATTATTATCAATAACTTGAAATTCTCCATCATATATTCCTGTATAGTGATAATTAATTGGTAAACTTTCTAAAAAACGATTTAATTGACGTAAATTTTTTAATGGACCAATATAAATTAAATTACGGTTCTGTATATTTTGAAAATTTAATTTAGAAGACATTTCAATATATACAGGTTTTTGGAATGAATAAAAAACATGAATTAAGTCTTTTATGTTGAAAATACAGTGATGGGGAAGTTCGTATAACGGTAATTTTCTAATTTTTCTATAAGGATATTTTTGAATAAATAAATCCAATTGAGTTTCTGTAATAATTTCATAATCCATTACTCTACGAAATTTTTTCAGTTCATTATCATATTCATTAAATATTAAAAAGTCACCTATCACAAGGGTTGTTGAAAGACCATTCGTAAAAATGTCGGACCAAATTGGATCGTTTCTATCAATAGGCTCCAAAAGTTTAACTGAATTGCGGCGAGAAAAATAGTCAATAGTTATAAAACCTATAAGTATAACAACCAAACCAAAAAGTATAATTTCCCGATTAGTAAATTTGTTAAAATTCTTAATGTTTGAATTTTTTTTTCGATTTTGAACATTATAAAATTTAAGAATATAATGACCTTTAGGAATTTCTAAACGGATTTTATCTTTTTTACCTCTACCTTCGTAATATGCTTGCAGTTTTTTTCTTAATTTATAAATGTAGACTCTAACAAGTGTATCCTCAGACGGATCAAAATTTTTATCTTTTCCAAAAACATTAATGGCAACATCTATTTCGGAAGGAACATATCCCTTTATTGAGCAATCGAGTAGATATTTTAATAATTTTTTATATTGTTCTGAATTATTGAAGTTTTCATCCTGAAAGATAGATTCTAATATTTCTTGTTTTTCGGATTCACTTATCATTATAAATCAATAATATTCGAAATAATAATAATTTTTCCTGATCAATCTGGTTGATAATTATCATAAAAAGTTATTCTATTTTTAATAATAAAATTTATAGAAATAAATAAATTTTATTCAAGTATTTTTTTGTTAACCTAAAATTGATTTTGTTAACTTAACGTGAATTAACTTTTTTTCACTTGAAAGCAATTATATAAAGCAATAAATAATTTTTGTCTTAATGTTCTAGATATTTATTGTGGGAGAAATTTTTATTTTTGAATGAAAAATAAAAATTTTAAATCATCCTTAATCGGGATTATAGTTCCAGAAATAAAACATCCTTTTTTTGCTGCTATTTTAGATGGGATAGAAGAAGTTGCATTTAAAAAAGGTTTTGGTGTTCTTTTAAGCCAGTCTAATGAAAAATATTCTCGTGAAGTAGCCGCAGTTAATCATTTAGTTTCTTTGGGGGTAGATGGTCTTTTAATATCAGTATCTCAGGAAACAAAGAATGGTCAGCATTTAAAGTGGGTTTTAGAGAAAAAAATTCCATTAGTATTTTTTGACCGGGTTTGTGAAGATGTTCCTGTTACCCGTGTAGTTGTTGATGATTATGAAGGTGCTTATAAAGCAACTGAACATCTTATTTTAAGTGGATATACGAGAATTGCCCATTTTGCCGGTTATAATTATTTAAAAATTGCTAAAGATAGATTAAAAGGTTATAAAGCAGCTTTAGAAAATTACGATTTTACTTTTGATGAAAAATTAGTGTTTTATGGAGGATTATCTCAAGAAGATGGTGAAAAAAATTTCAAGGAATTTTTAAAATTGAAACCTCTTCCTGATGCTATATTTGCTGTTAATGATCCAGTAGCTATTGGAATATTAAATGGTATGAAAAAAGCTGGAATAAGAGTTCAAGAGGATATTGGTTTAGTAGGTTTTAGCAATAATCAAGTTGTTGCGATGATAGAACCGCCATTGACTACTGTTTCGCAACCCAGATATGAGATGGGAAAAGTCGCCGCTCAAATGCTTATTGAACAAATTGAAAATGGGAGTATGTATAATCAAAACATTGAAAAAGTTCTTAAGACAAAGCTTATTATACGGCAAACTACTTGAAAACATTATGTGCATTATTTTTTAGTATTCTCTTTATTTTTATATAAAACAAAAAATTAAGGGGGATTTTATAAGGATTATATTAATTCTTTATAAAAATTTTGAAATAATAGAGTGAAAATCTTTACTAAAATTATGGAGGTTAAAATGAAAAAATTTATTCATTTTATTATTTTATTAATGATTTTCACATCTATAGCTATAGCTGGATCGACAGGTAAAATTATGGGAACAGTTACTGATGCTCAAACAGGCGAACCTCTTCCTGGGGTAAATGTTGTTGTTGAAGGAACGGTGCTTGGAGCAGCTACTGATAAAGATGGGGTTTATTTTATTTTAAATGTCCCTCCAGGTAATTATAAAGTTACCGCTTCAATGATTGGTTATACAACTGTAACGAAAACAGATGTTGATGTCAATATTGATCAAACTACAAGATTAAATTTTCAACTTAAACCCGAAGCAATTGCAGGAGAGGAAGTTGTTATTGTAGCAGAAAAACCTCCCGTTGAAATTGATTTAACAGCCAGTAAGCAAAGAATAACAAAAACTGAAATTGAAAACACCTGGGTCGCTACGGTTAAAGATGCGGTTGAAATTCAATCAGGCGTAAATATTCATGGTGGAATTCGTGGAAGCTTAGGTTTAGAAGTAGCTTATATAATTGATGGGATAGATGTTCGTGATATGGGATCTAATTCTACTTTTTTGGAAGCGAATACCACGGCGATTGAAGAAATGGAAATCTTAACGGGAGGGTGGAATGCAGAATATGCTCAGGCTGCAGGAGCAATAGTTAATATTGTAACGAAATCATCGCCAACCAGTTGGCACGGTAATTTTAAAATACGTTTCCGTCCTGCAGGGAAATATCATTGGGGAAGAAATATTTACAGTAAGGAAAATATGGAATGGAAGGTTATTGATCGGGAATATTTTGAATATCAAAGTGGTGGAAAAACCTGGGATGAATATTGGACTAATGTACTTGGTGAGCTTCCTTCACCGGATTTTAACTGGCAGAAATATCAAGAACTTATTACTCCTCCCCCGGTACTTCGTGATTATACTAAAAGGCCTCAATGGGAAGGTGAGGCTACTGTTTATGGTCCTGTAACTTCAAAAATAGATGTAATGTTAAGTTCAAAATTCCTCCGCAGAGTAAATAGATTTCCATCAGCTTTAGCATATAATCCGGAATGGAATTTGACTTTCAAACTGAATTATCGGATTACTGAAAATACTAAATTGACTTTGCATACTTTATATCAGGGAACTGATAATACCGGTACTCCTAAATTAGCTTATGCTTCAAGTCAAGAAATGAAAACTTATAATTTTAGTTCTCTCATTACCTCTGCTTTCGATTTAAGTAAATATGATCCTTTTGGTGCGTATGCTGCTGTTAGTAATAGCAAGACAAGTATTTATTCACCCCAATACATTCGCAATTGGTTTTATAGTGCGAAATTGACTCATGTTTTTTCTCCGGAAACTTTTTTGGAATTAAGCATTACACATAATCGACTATCTTATAAAGCAGATTTCTCAAAAGTTTACAAATGGACATTTGAAGATCATCAGAAACACTTACATGATCCTTTAGCTTTTGAACCTTTATGGTTTGACAATCCTCCCCATCAATTAAAGCAGTTATGGGGAAGACCTGGAGATGTATTTAAAGATTACGCCTTTTCGCGTAATACTACAATTAAATTAGATATTACCAGTCAAATTCATCCCAACCATTTAGTTAAAACTGGTGTAAGTTTTTCACCTCAGTATTTTAATAGATATACACGTTTTGCTTTCAAGGAGCCTACTTGTAATATTGATGATTATGTTGATCCTTCTGCACATCCTTATGAAGGTGCTGCCTACATACAGGATAAAATAGAAACAAATGGTATGATTGTTAATGCCGGAGTTCGGATAGACTTTTTCAATGCCAATAAAAAAGTAAATTATACAATTTTTGATCCAATGGCTCTTTCTGATTCAACAAAGGGGAATAAAGGAATTGGGATCGTTTCATTTGATCCAAATGGACCATATGCGGTGAAGACGCCAACCCGTGTGGCTATATCACCACGCCTGGGTATATCCCATCCAATTACATCTACCACTGTTCTTCATTTCATGTATGGGCACTTTAATCAAAGGCCAGCATGGACTCAAATTGTTAGAAATCCTTTATTATTTCACCGTCCAGTTGATCCCTGGGTATTAGAAACTTTTCCAGAAATACATCCACTACCGCTCGATTCTACTAAATTTATGTATATGGGGTGGAAAGGTATTGCTGGTAATCCTGCTTTAGATTATCAACGAGTTATCCAATATGAGGTTGGATTTGACCAAAGTATAAAAGATATAGCAAGATTAGATGCTACTCTTTATTATAAGGATGCTAAAGGTTTAACAAATATTGGCTATCAACAGGGTGAAGGAATTCCTAGTTACGGTACATCAGCTGGCGGTGCAAGAGTACAATTATATCCAGATCCTCGAAATCCGACGAAACCTTTGAAAGGTAAACAAGTTGGATGGTTTACTATTCCAATTAATGGCGGGCGTCGTGATGCACGTGGTTTAGAATTTACCTTAGATGTCTTTCCTTTAAAAATTTTTGATTTCAGAGTAATTTATAATATGTCCTGGGTAAGAACTGGAGCTTATGGTCCAACTCAGTTGTATCGTAAATTTAAAGGTTCCGATGGTCAGGAATATAGTTTAGGTAGGGATAGATTTGCCGGTGGTACAGATAATATTAATGAAGTATGGAATCCTGCTCATACAGTGAAACTTTTTGCCAATTTAAAACTGCCTGGAAATTTTGGTCCATCTGTTTTTGGCTTTAGGCCACTGGCAAATTGGAATATGAATGTGTATCATCAATATGCATCTCCACGTCGATTTACTTATCACTCGGTTATTCAGGGAGATTATTCGACTGAGCCGTTAAACCGTAAATGGAAAGCACATCACAAAACCAATTTAACTGTTTCCAGACGTTTTAATAT
>CAYLYM010000139.1:0-9548 GCA_964387645.1 uncultured Calditrichaceae bacterium
AATAAGTCGCTTTTGGAGGTCAAAAAGTCACATCCGATTTTGAAAATTTTTGATTATTGCCTTTTCCCCAATGAAACCAATTTTAATTTTGGGTAAACAAAGAAAATCATACAATTATTGCTGTTATGGGACCTAAACTCATGTATAGAAATTGTAGTTAGTTTTAATAGATTTAGTTAAAAGAATATTGGGTAAAGATGGAAACTTTACCAATTTGTGATTAATTCTACAATGTTGCATCCAAATTAGGAGGACATAGAAGAATTCTCTGTATTATTAAAAATGTAGGTTATTCATTATTGAAAAATTTATTCAATGTTTGTGAAATGGTTTCAATGGAAAAGGGCTTTGGTAAAACACCCAAAACACCACTTTGAAGCATTTCGGGAATTCCTTTTTGCTCAGCATAGCCACTGCAAAGAATAACTTTTACATAAGGATCCAACTTTTTTAGTACTTCAAATGTTTGCTTTCCAGACATTTGAGGCATAAGATAATCCAGTAAAATAAGATCAATTTCTGGTTTTTTTTCTTTGTAAATTTTAATGGCTTCTTTTCCATTATAAGCTACAAATACTTTATATCCTAAATGTTGTAATAATGCTTTTGTTGTATCGGCTAAAGTTTTCTCATCATCGACCAGAAGAATAGTTCCTGCTCCAGTAATTGTCCTGGCAAGTGTCTCAACTGTTTCTTTAAGAGGGGGATTATCAGAAGCAGGAAAGAAAAGTTCGAATTTTGCACCTTGATGTGGTTTACTGGATAGTCGAATGATGCCATTATGTTTTTTAGTGATTCCGTAAACAATACTCAGCCCCAGACCAGATCCTTTACCATTCTTTTTGGTAGTAAAAAATGGATCGAAAATTTTGTTTCTAATTTCTGGTGGTATTCCTGGTCCCGTGTCATGGACAGCCAGATAAACATACCATCCGGTTTTGAAGTCAGGATCTAAATGCTGATAAGATTTATCAATCTGGACATTTTTCGTCTGTATAGTAATCTTCCCTCCCCGAGGCATGGCATCTCTGGCATTGATGACTAAATTCAACAATATCTGAACGAATTGGTTTTGATCTCCAACAATAGTTTTTAAATCAGGGGCTAAATCCAGAACCATTTCAATGTTTGGCCCGGACGCTTTCTCTAAAAGGTGGCGATTGTTTTGAATAAGTGTATTCAATTGGAATGGAACAAATTTTTCTTTTTCCTTTCGTGTGAAACTTAAAAGCTGTTTGGTTAATTGCCCGGCGCGTTGTGCCATTTTATAAATGATTTCGGCCCTCTGTTGGGTTTTGGGATGATCGGGATCGATCATGATCATCTGAGCGCAGGGGTAAATAGCCGCAAGTACATTGTTAAAGTCGTGGGCAATTCCTGCTGTTAACGTACCAAGAGTATCCATTTTCTGGGCATAAAAGAGCTGGTTCTCTAAAGATTTTATTCGGCCTGTATCAGAAATTTGTCCAAGTAATGCGGGTTTGCCCTTATAAGAAATGTATGAGAAAAAGCCTACACATTCTGTTTCTTTACCATCTTTCGAAAGAAGCTTAAATTCTTTTTTGAAAACTTTGTTTATATTTATCGACTTTTGTTTGAATATATGTTGGATCTTATTTAAGTCATTTACATGGACCAGATCTCTAAAACTAACATCGAGTAATTCACTTTCAGAGTAGCCTGTTAATTCAGATAGCTTGGGATTTACTAACTTAAGCTGGTTCTCTTGCTCGATGAAAGCTGCTGTGGGAGAGTGTTCAAAAAAGTTCCGGTAGTTTTTCTCGGAATTCTGGATAAGCTGTAATAAAAATTGATTTTTTATAAGAAGATTTATTTGTTGTAAGTAAATGTCAAATATATATTTGTCTTCTTCAGTAAATTTTTTCTTCTGATCATAACTGTCTATATTAAGAAGTGCATATGGTTTATTATCTACCTGAATTACTCCACTGAGTGTAAACTGTATACTGTCAATCTTTCCATACTTTTTCAAAATTTCATATTCTTGTGTATTTAAAATTTTTACTGCTTCATTTCTTATTTTTGGAATTTCACAAATCTGGGCACCTTTCATTAACATCTGTATCTGGCTACTATATTCTTGATATTTTTCTGGTTTGTTTTTAAACAATGTAACTTTCTTGAGTTGATCCAAATCATAACCTTGAGCTGCAACAAAGTGTAATCCGTCTTTTTCAATTTTTAAAACACTACCTGCATCCGCATTGGGGATAAGTTCAATACAATATTGAAGAATTCTATTGAGTATATTGGGATTACTATGATCAAGCAAAAGTTCTTTTTGCAGTTTAACGAGTAACTCCAATCGTCTTTTAAATTTTTCAAATATAGTCGATTCTTCCGGGAGTATTTTTTCTTCTTTTAAAGAAAATACATATCGAATATTTCCATTTAATGACTCCAATTCACCGAAACGAAATTGCACCGAAATATTTTTATGTGGAGTCCGCTTCAGAAAAAATTTGTCAATTTCTTTTTTTCTTATTTTCTGTATAAAATCTTTGAAAGACGCAACATTTCCGTTTGAAGGATGCGCAACCCAGTCAAAAAAATGTGATCCAATAATCTGTTCAATTTTTACTCCAAGCAATTGGGCGAACTGATTATTACATGTTAGAATTCTACCTGTATGGTCGCAAATAGTTTGTGGTGTAAAAGACAAGTGCTGAAGCAAACCAGATTTCTTTTGTTCATAGGCTAACTTTTTCTTTAATTTTCGGCTATTCGGAAGGGGTATAATGTAACCGTCTATCTTTATTGGCGAACCTGTAGTGTCGTATTGAATTATTCCCTCTTCGAAGACATTATAATATTCACCATTCCGGAATCTGAGTGAGTATTGAATGGAATATTTATTTTTTCTGCCTTGATAAATTTGATTTAATGTATTTTTAATTTTTTCCAGATCCCTGGGATGAATTAGGTTTTTCCAAAATCCCGCCTCGGAGAATTTTTTTTCAGGAAAACCACAAATCTTCGAAATAAATTGATTAACCTTAGAATGACCTTCAAGTCGCTGGCCAATAATTTGGAAAATACCTGCTGGTACATCCGGGAAAGTTTTATTTAACGCTGAATCATTTTTTTTCGCCAAAATTTGTAAATGCAGCTCATAGTTTTTGTTAATGAATGTTTGTAATTCATCAAATTTCTCCAGAATAAAACCAATTTTATTCTGGATTGACTGTGGTTCGGTTTCTATTTTTTTAAGTATATTTTGAATAAGTAAATCTCTGAGTTTGGAAATGACTAAAGTGGCATTTTCCCGGTTTATGTTGTTTCGAATGAAATGGGGAATGGCCTCATCGATGAGTTGAAAATGTTTATAAGAATCCTTTCCTTCTAATCCGTCCATGAATGATTGGTAAAAATCAAATAATTTTTCCTGGCTGAAATTTTTTCTAAATTGAATAATTTCAAGGATTTTATGAATTTCTTCCAGCCAATCTTCAAATATTTTCAATCTGGTTGATTTATCTGTTTGAATGCGTTCGGTTTCTTTATCCATGGTTTGAAAATCAGTTTGCATAGTCTTTTCTTTTCTCTCATAATCATTTAAAGTACTTCTATTATCGTTAGGTTAATCCATAACTTAATAATAATTGTTTAATAGTGTACCGATTTCTAAAGTTATCATTTAGTTATATCCCATATTTTGCATTCGGTTTGGGTGAATTGTGTATTTTTTGTCAATCGGAAAATTGGTTTATTTTTTTGTTCATTTTCTGAGGAAAAATTAATTTCAAGTACAGGAGGGATTTCTGCGATTTTCTATATGAGAGACAGGATTGTTTCAATAGTGTTAAGGGGATCTTGCCCAATAGCTGTTTCATCTGAGAGTACTATGCCCTGAACCTCTTGAGATAGGAGATGGTGGAAATGAACAACTTCTGTTCGAGTTGGCCACGAGTGATCTAATAGATGCAGAAAAACCTGTCCTGCAACGAACACTGGTTTTTTCTTTTTCCGGGATATTTTAATCACCTGCTCCTGCCAGGGGCCTAAATCTTTCCAGGGAATCAGGGTCCCTAAATCGCCACGGCAATACCATACCTCATCTGCTTCTTCAAGAATTCCATCAAGCTGTTCTAATGCTTCCGGGCATTCTATTTTGGCAATAATGCCTGGCGAGAATTTAATATCGTGACAAATGGATCTAAGCTTGATAAGATCATCTTTATTAGACACATAAGAAAGTGCTAAGTGCTTAACACCTAATTCGGCGGCTACTTGAATCTGTTTAATTTGACTGTCTGGGAAAAATTGAGGCGTGATGGATTTTTTGTTCAATACTATTCCACTTTTTCCTCTCAGAAGCCCTGGGGTGAGTGCTTTAGCAATAAGATAATTATTTTTATGTTCAACAATTTCGAGTTGGATGGCACCATCTTGCAATAAAAGCTTATCTCCAGGATTCACAATTTCGAATAATTCTGGATGCGGGATAGGTATCTGGTTTGAAGTATGTTGATCACCTAAGATTAAGAAAACTAATCCATTTTTTTCTATCTCAAGTGGTTCTTTAATATATCCAATACGCATCTTATTCCCCTGTAAATCTAAATAAATTTCCGGAGATTTTTGTGAGGAAATTTCCCTTACAAAATGGATATATCTTTTCATTTGAGATAAGTCCAGATGGGAACCGTTCAATCGGAAATTCCCCTGTCCATTATTCACACAAAATTCGATAAAATCTCTTTTTAAACTTGCAGGCCCCAGAGTGCTAATGATTTTAAAATGACTTTCCATTTTGAATGATTATTTTTAATCCCCAATAAATTTTAAATTTATAGTCAAAAGTGGTGTTTTCAAATAAAAAGAAAAACTTGTGAAAAAAAGAGTTTTTTCAATTTGTTTGACATTAAAATTGTCTATTTTTACTTTAGAAAGTTATGAAATTCAAAATATTGAAAAAAATAGAATTAAGCGGTAAATGGCTGCTAAACCGTTTTTTGCAGTTAGTTTTGAGCAGGAACCCATTTGAACAGCTCGATCCGCTTCAATTCAGAAAGTTGCTTTTATTACGTTTAGATTCACGAATTGGGAACGGTATAATGTTGCTCCCGCTTTTGAATTCAATAAAAAAGGAGCGTCCTGATATAGAATTACACTTAGTTATTAATCCGGCAATAGCGGACCTGTTCAGTGAGTTTTTTCCCGGAACTATAGACAAGACCTGGGTCTATGATCAGAAAAAATTACTTAAAAATCCTTTGAGGTTTTGGGAATGGCTCAGGAAATTACGAAAGGAAAATTTTGACCTTATCTTGAGTAGCCATAATACAGATAATTTTTCCCTCTCTCAGGCCCTATTGGGACGGTGGTGTAAGCCAAAGGTTCTGGTGGGTTTCGACTGGAAAGATAGCCGTAAATTTTATGATATCGCTATCAAATCTTCCCCGAATATTCATTATGCTAGGGCTCAATTCGATTTATGGAAATATTTTTATCCACAGGCTCATTTTGAGATGGGTAGACTCAAAATACCTTATCAGTTAGTAGACAAATATCGAAAAAAATGGAAAGATGGAATGAATTTTAAAGGAATTTTGTTCTGGTTAGGAGCGACCGGCGATAAAGTTTTGCCATCTGAACTTGTCATGTTTTTAGATGAATCTATTCCCAATTTTACTCACTTGCCTGTAAATTATGCATTGGGTTCAGCAGATCAGTCTATATTAGATAAATATCCACCAGTCATCCGTGACAAAGCGATCATATGGAATAAACCGTTAAAAGAAACGGCGTTATTTTTCTCAATGTTTGATCTTTTCATTTCTGGGGATACCGGGCCAATGCATCTGGCAGTGGCATCAGGAATACCTACATTAACAGTTTTTTTATCAACCAATTTAAAACAATATGGTTACATCGATCATAGAAAGCATTTTTCTGTAAAATATGACGGTAGTGCTGAATGCCGAGCCAGGATATTGGAATATTTGAAAAAACTAACCCGGCTTATTGAGAAAGTCTAAATCGATGCCAAATGAATTCGTTCTGAAAATAGTATTGGTTTTTTAAAAAAATATGAATGCTTCTGAGAATTTTAAAATCATTTTATTTGAACAAATGAAAAAATAATGTAAAAAATATATGTCCAAAAATTCAAATTTAGATGAATTGATAGCAGGTATCCTTTCAGGTAGTCATCGATTTTTAGCGAGGGCTATAACCTTAACGGAGAATGCCGAACCACTGGCTGAAGAAATCCTGAAGAAAATATTCCCGCATACTGGCCAAACCTACCGTATTGGAATTACTGGCCCGCCGGGTGCAGGAAAGAGTACCCTTACAGCTAAATTAGCAAAAATATTTCGTTCCCGGAAAAAGAAGGTGGGGATTATAGCCGTTGATCCTACCAGTCCCTTTAGTGGTGGTGCCTTGCTAGGCGATAGGATTAGAATGAGCGAATTAACCGCGGATCCTGGAGTTTTCATCCGGAGTATGGCCACTCGTGGGAGTATGGGCGGGCTCTCTAAGGCAGCTCATGATGTGGCTGATCTGATGGACGCTGCGGGTATGAACATTGTGATCATGGAAACGGTTGGAGTGGGACAAATTGAGTTGGATGTTGCCCGGGCAGCTGATACTACCGTTGTAGTGCTGGTTCCTGAATCCGGAGATAGTATCCAGGCCATGAAAGCCGGCCTGATGGAGATTGCAGATATTTTTGTGATTAACAAAGCCGATAGAGAAGGAGCAAATAAGCTGCAGATCGAACTTGAATTAATGTTAGATCTGCAAGCCGATAAAAAAGAATGGAAGCCGCCTATCATCCAGACAGTAGCCAATCAAGATGTCGGCATTGAAGATCTTTTCGAATTTCTGGAGAAACATAATGAATTTTTGACTCAACATGGTTTAGGGAATGATAAAAACTACCAGCGCGTTTTAGATAAAATAAACTATATTATACATAAGGAAATGGAAAGGAATTTTTGGACAGAAAGTCGCCGAGAAACTTTTGCTAAAAAGTTGCCATCTGTTTTGAGTCGAAAACTATCACCACATGAGTTGGTTTCCCTACTCTCGAATAAATAAATGAAGGGAATAAGATGTTTAAATTTTATTTTGCTATGCTTATTTTGCCGCTTCTGATCATTCTTGGGGCAATCTATCTTACCTGGAGAAGCAAAGGGAGACAACAGCTATGAGTGAAATGATTCAGCATACCATACCACAGAGTGGCTATTTTTCTGTAATGACCGGGAAAAAGTGAGGAACAAATTGTTTAACAATTGATATCATCAAGGGAAATAGGATTGTTCTATATCATTTTATGAAGACAAAAATGTTAAAAAAGTCAGGGGTTAATTCGAAAATAATATATGAATTTTAATTGAGATTTGAAGATAGTAAATAACGATTTGTAAATAAGATTTAAATAAAAAGTGTAGTTTTAGAAAAATTAAATGGTAATATGGAAGGGTACAAAATTATAAAACTTAATTTTAAATGATGAGTAAGAATCGCAGGATTTTAGTTGGCAGACGTTTTGAAGATTTTATCCGAAATGGTATTTTCTTTGAACAATCCTTTTCGGAACAATTGTGGCATGATACGATCACTGATTTGCGATATCAGTCTTTAATCGATCGAAGAAAAAAGCGACGTCGAGCTTCAGAGCAAGACCAACATTACTATGAGGATGTTTTTTCTTTAACAACGATAACTTTTATTAAAGAAGATTTTGAGTTTGAATGAAAAGTATTATAATTTTATTGTATATTTAGACAATTATTCAAAATTTTTAGAAATAATGTTGGAAATAAATTAAGTTATCAAATTATGAAGGTTAAAAAATTGTTCTGAAATCATTCGAATAGAATTGTTTTTAAAATTTATGTAACGTTAGAGAAATAAATTGATTTTATGAAATTTTTAAAAGAAAAAATACACAAATACAAAGTGTATTGGTTTATTTTTATTGTATTAATTTTAACAGTAATGAGCACTGCATTAAGCAATGATAAAATTTTGCCTAGTTCAGTAAGAGTTTTTCATCCAGGTGAGCGATTAATTTACAAAGTAAAATATTTTTTTCTGCGCGTTGGTACTCTGAAATTGCATAATGAAGGTTTGGTTGATATTGATGGTAAAAAATATTTTAAGCTGAAAATTTTTGTTGATTCATCTCCGGGTGTGCCTTTCGTCAACATACATGATGTTTACGAGAGTTATGTTGATAGTAATTCTGTCCCTGTAGCTTTTTATGCTTGGGAGAAGAAAGGTGATTATACATTATATACGGCGTATGAATTCAATTATAATGATAATAATATTCGCGTATTGATTCAAAAAGAATTTCCTGATAAAGTTGAAGTTCTTGAAGATAATCTGGTAAAGATTAATCGGGTTTATCGGGATGTTTTGTCGCTTTTATATTTTGCCCGGAAGAAATCGAGTGAGAATTATAAGAATATCATAATACCGACTTTTGCACTTGGAGGGCGCGATAGCTGTTATTTTAATGAAGCAGGAAAATTGCGAGAAATTAAGGTAAATGGTGTGAAACAAAAAGCCTATTATCTTCAAGGACGTGTTAAATTTATTGGAATTGCTGGAATTAAAGATGATTTTGAAGGGTGGTTTTCTACTGACAAACAGCGAGTACCTTTAAAGGCGAAGATGAAGGCATTTTTTGGTTCAATTAACATTGAACTCGAAGACTATGAAAATTGGGTGTCACTGTATTGATGAAATTATTTTACTATAGAATGTTCCAAATTAAATATATCTTACTTTTCATCCACCCTGATTTTTAATTAGATTTGAATTTTTAAAATAATTTGCCAAAATGTAAAGTTAGAAAAAACTTTCAGACTGATAATTAAATTTAAAAAGGTTGTGTTCTAAATATATTATTTTTCAAATGATTTAGAATTAATATTGACGGATATACCTAAAAATGATTTAAATTTATAATTTTAAATATTATAAATTGCTTTAAAAATAAAATTTTAAAGATGAGCTCTAAAATCGACAAAAAAAAGCACATTTTTTATCTTTTGAATAACAAATTTTACAATTTATTAGAAGACCGGGAAACTAAAAGTTCAGATCAGAAAGAGGCTCTTCAGTCTATTCAGGGTAGTGTTAATGATCGTAGGTTGATTGATAAAGTTTATACTTTTTATAAAACGATTATTCAGAATATAAATGTTGGACTTCTTACTATTGATCTATCTGGAAATATAACATTTGCGAATAGGTTAGCTGCACATTTATTAGGTTACAACATCGAAGAACTACTTGATAAAAATGTCAGAGTGATATTTGGGGAGGATAAGGAATCTCAAAAAATATTGGATATGCTTTTTATTCCTGGTAAGCAACTGAATGAAAAAGAGATTATCTTTCGACATAGAAGTGGAGAAAACATCTTGGTTGGATTAAACACATCTCCAATTCATGATGATAAAAACAATTTTGATGGTGTTGTTTTACTGTTTAGAGATTTAACCGATATAGTGCATCTCCGCAGACAGATAGAGCGAATGGAACGTTTGGCTTTATTAGGA
>CAYLYM010000140.1:0-9536 GCA_964387645.1 uncultured Calditrichaceae bacterium
AACGTCCCGCTGGATGACAGCGCTGACGTAGGCAAAATCATCGATGAAATTTTCCTTGATCAGGTCTATTCAAAGAACCATGAAATTCGTGAAAAATTGATGGCTTCAGACAGTGAAAAAGATAAACTTACTTTAAAGCTTTTTAATATCATGTTTGGACCGTTTGACCGGTTAAATCACAATGAGCCATTCTATGGCAACTCACCTAAGCCTGCTGGCGCCAATTTTTATCCAGAGGATATGACCAGAGAAGAATTTCAGAATTGGATCGAGGCGCATCCGGAAGACAAAGAGGCGTTTTTATCTGAATTTACCGTGATTCGGCGCCGGAACGGTGGTCTGATTGCTATCCCTTATTCTGAATATTATCACGATTTACTGGCGAAGGCTGCCCAATATTTAAGAGAAGCGGCAGAATATGCAGATAATCCATCATTAAAAAAATACTTGCTTACCCGGGCAGATGCTTTCCTCTCGAATGATTATTATGAAAGCGATCTGGCCTGGATGGATTTGAAAGACCACTTAATCGAAGTGGTTATTGGTCCTTACGAAGTTTATGAGGATGATTTATTCAACTACAAGGCATCTTTCGAATGTTTTATAACTTTAAGAGACCCACAGGAAAGTGCCAAACTCGCCCGCTTCGGCCAGTATTTAACAGATATTGAAAAGCATCTTCCTATTCCCGAAGAATATAAGAATTACGAAAGAGGCCTGGAATCCCCCATCATTGTGGCACAGGAAGTTTTTACAGCAGGCGATACCAAGGCCGGTGTTCAAACCCTGGCGTTTAATTTACCTAATGATGAACGGGTTCGCAAAGTCAAGGGATCCAAGAAAGTTTTGCTTAAGAATGTCAATCAGGCCAAATTTGAAAAATTGCTGGTCCCAATAGCTAAAAGGATTCTGGATGCGTCTCAGATACCATTTGTGACATTCGATGCCTTTTTTAACCATGTTTTGATGCATGAAATATCCCATGGTGTGGGCCCCGGTTTTATCACAGTGAATGGGCGTCAGACCGAGGTCAAAAAGGAACTGAGGGAAACTTATTCTACCATCGAAGAGTGTAAAGCTGATGTGCTGGGAATGTACAACAATATTTTCATGATCGAAAAAGGCGAATTTCCTGCAGGGTTCGATCAAGAAATCTGGGTTACTTTTTTGGCAGGAATCTTTCGTTCAGTTCGTTTTGGCATTAATGAGGCCCATGGTTCCGGGAATGCGATTATTTTCAATTATTTACTGGAAAAAGGCGGATATGAATACGATGCGGCATCGCAACGCGTGCGGGTAAATTTCGATAAAATTTTTAATGCGGTTAAGCAATTGGCCAATCTTTTGTTAACCATTCAGGCGGAAGGTGATTATGGAAAAGCTAAATCCTTGATTGAGAAATATGCGGTGTATTCACCTATAATAAAAACATTGGTCGAGAAATTATCGGACTTACCCGTGGATATTAAGCCGATTTATCAGATAGAGAAAAAGTTGAGTTAGAAGAAAGTTGGATGAAAGGATAATAGAACAGAATTTGATTCAATGTATGATGGAATTTCAAAAAGACAGTGTTATTGCTGATACTTCAAAAAGTGTTCGGGGGCAAAATCGTCCTTTGAGTGTAGCGCCCATGGTGAACATTACCGACCGCCATTTTCGCTATTTTATGCGGCAACTCACTCGATATACTTTATTGTACACCCCTATGATTGCCACTGGTGCATTAATCTATGGTAAAAAATACCACCTCCTGGAATATTCAGATATTGAAAAACCCCTGGCTTTGCAGTTAGGTGGGGATAATCCGGCGCATTTGGCGGAGTGTGCACATCTGGCTGAAGATTATAATTACGACGAAGTCAATTTAAATGTGGGATGTCCCAGCGAACGCGTACAACAAGGACATTTTGGCGCCTGTTTAATGGCCAAACCTGAAGTAGTGGCGCGTTGTGTGGAGGCCATGCGAAAAACTACCCGCCTTCCCGTAACAGTTAAACATCGAATCGGTATCGATGGAATGGATAATTATGATAATCTAGTTCGTTTTGTGGAGAAAGTAGCTGACGCCGGTTGCGATCGTTTTATCGTTCATGCCCGGATCGCCATTTTAGGTGGTTTGAATCCCAGACAAAACCGCCGGGTACCGCCCGTTCGCCACGATATGGTTTATCAATTAAAAAAAGATTTTCCCCATCTGTTGATTGAGATTAATGGCGAGGTAAAATCACTGGATCAGGTGGAGCATCATCTCAAGTTTGTCGATGGCGTGATGATCGGTCGGGCTGCTTACGAAAATCCCTATATATTTGCCCAGGCGGACAATCGCATTTTTCATTGTTCAACCAGAATAGTAACGCGGCGCCAGGTGATTGAAAATATGCTATCGTATATTGATTATTGGTTTCATCACGGTGTCCATCCCATGCAACTTACCCGTCCATTGATGAGTCTTTTGGCGCATCAAAAAGAGAGTCGTTTCTGGAAGCAGCAATTGAATATCATCTCACAAAGAAACGAATTTTCAATAGAAAAACTGAAAACAATCATTGAGCAGTTGCCAGAAGAAGTATTGGATGTGCCACCTGAGCGAGAAGGAGAGAAAAAAGCCTTTGAAAATGTGAGCTTCAGTTAAATGTTGATGAAATATTCCAGAACAACCCAGCTTTTTTCTATGGATTTATTTTCATCGCTGCAAATATTAAGTTATTTATCCAATTGAAGAAAAATGGCGGAAAGAATTCCGCCGCCATGATTAGAATTTCTGATAGATTTCATCAGTATTTTCAAGATTACTTTATACTGTTTTACAAAAATTTTAGACTTATTCTTCCTTCTCCAATTTCTTCCCTGATGAGGATCATCCATTTTTTAGTTGCTTCGGCATTAAACTCCAACTCTCCGTTAGAAATAAGTCTTCTCCAATGGTGCTTTCGTTTTTCTTTTACCCAGTTGTAAAAAGGTCTCATGACATATCTAATTTGATTTAAAATGGTTCGTATGGTTTTAAAATTGATTTCATGAATGAGATTGTTTTTAAAAATAATCCTGATTTTATGAGAAATTTTGGATAATCATGCCGTTGCATAAAAGCTCATACAGACTACGAAAGAGTGGTCGGTACGAGTTTCAGTATCCGATAAGTGATAATGCCCGTTGGTGACCATTTCAATCTCTTCGATTTTGCGAATTTTCTCTTTACCTGTTTTGATCCAACCACCCACAATTTCGTAAATCGCATTATTTGTAAAACCATTTAATTAAAAAGTGGAACCATTTGTTTTAGTTTAAAATTTCATAGAACTTTGATTAACTGGCATTTGTGGCTTCTTCCATGATTTCGGTCATTCGCTTCACAAAATCTGTTGGCGATTCAAGATTACCTTCTAATAAAACGGCTCCTTCGTACAGTTGTAAAATACATTTTCGCAATAAAGGATCATTCTGGTCAGCCATGTTAATTCTTGAGAGATTTTTAATTAAAGGATGCGCTGTGTTAATTTCCAGGATGCGTTTAGAACCTTTGAAATTTTTGTCCAGAATTTTCATCATTTTTTCCATTTGATTGTCCATAGCTTCTTTCCCCGCTACCAAAGTTACTGGTGAATCTACCAGGCGTTTCGACTCGATAACATCTTCTACCTTATCTTTCAAAGTTTCTTTAAAAATTTCGATCAGCGGCTTTGCCAGATTTTCATTAAGTGCTTCTTGTTCCGCCTTCTCATCTTTCTTCAAATCAAGGTCGGCCTTGTCAATGGATTTCAGTGGTTTTTTATCATATTCATTAATGGAAGGAACGATAAATACATCAACAGGATCTGTTAAAAATAAAACTTCCAGGTCGTGTTTTTTAAAATATTCCAAATTAGGATTTCTTTTTATAACATCCAGATTTTCACCGGAGATGTAATAAATTTCTTTTTGATCTTCTTTCATTCGGGAAACATAGTCTTTTAAGGATGTCAATTCACCATCGGAAGTCCTGGTCGATTGGAAACGCAACAATTCAATTATTTTATCCCGGTTGGCGTAATCCATGTTTACACCCATTTTGAAGATTGTGCTAAAATTCTGATAAAATTTCTTATATTTTTCCGGTTCGTTCTTGGCAAGTTCCTCAAGGTAACCCAGAATTTTATTGACCAGAACGTTCTTAATTTTGGCCATTTGTGGGCTACTTTGGGTCCACTCGCGGGATACGTTTAATGGTAAATCTTCAGTATCCACCACACCACGGATGAAACGTAAATATTCTGGAAGAAGTTCTTTCGCATTCTCCTGAATAAATATCTTGTTTGAATAAAGTTGGACAGATTTTTCCAAATCTTCCCGTAAAAAGGTTGGCGGAGCGCTGGCCGGGATGAAAAGTAAAGCTTTGAAATTGACTGTTCCTTCCACGGAGAGATGTAAATATCCTAACGGGTTTTCGAAATCGTTGGTGATGAATTTGTAGAATTCATTTAATTCATCTTCTTTGATTTCATTTTTGGGTTTTTGCCAGAGCGCTTCAACGCGGTTCACCTGTTCTTTGCCTACATAAATGGGGAAATCTACAAAATTGGAATATTTTTTAATAATTTCCTTTATCCTGAATTCATCAGCGAATTCTTTCGCTTCGTCTTTGAGTTTGAAGTAGATTTTCGTTCCTCGTTCTTTCCGGTCGATTTCCTCGATGGTAAATGTGCCTCCTTCGCCGGATATCCAACGGTAAGCCTGGGAATTTGGTGCTGCACTACGGGTCTCTATCGTTACCTTATCAGTTACCATGAAAACTGAGTAAAATCCTACTCCAAATTGCCCGATCCAATTACCATCAACAGTTTTGTTTTGCTCTTTTATTTTTTGCATGAATTCCAGGGTCCCAGATTTGGCCACGGTACCAATTTCATTAATTAGTTCTTCTTTGGTCATTCCAATCCCAGTGTCTTCTATAGAAAAGGTTTGTTTCTTGGAGTCAACTTCGATTTTAATTTTAAGTTCGGCATCGGGATCTACAATATTTTTGTCAGTGAGCATTAGAAAACGCACTTTGTTCAAAGCATCAGATGCATTGGAAATTAATTCCCGTAAAAAAATCTCCGGATGCGTATAAAGCGAATGAATGATGAGATTAAGAAGTTGTTTCATCTCAGCACGATATTCATACTCCTCAACATTTTTTTTGTCTTTGTTTGCCATAAGCATGCCTCCCTGTTTTTTTAATTTTTTATTTTTTTAAGAATGATTATTATACTTTATCTGGTTAATAATGAAGCGAAATTTAATATTTTCCTTCCTCTTTACCAATATATTTAAAAACCTGTTATTTCCGCTACTTTAAGTATTTTACTAATTTAAATGTATTATTTATTTAGAACAAAAATTCTCCTATATTTTAAATTAAAGATGATTTTATCTTGAAAAAAGTTTCTTGAAAAAGTAAAGGAGAAACAAAATGCCGCTGTGGTTTAAAAATTACACATTGAGTGATTTGAATAATTTAAGCAAAAACACCATGTTGGAGCATCTGGATATACAGATGGTTGAAATTGGCGATGATTATTTAAAAGCAACCATGCCAGTTGATCATCGTACGGTACAGCCCATGGGATTGTTGCATGGCGGTGCTTCGGTGACATTAGCCGAATCTTTAGGTAGTATAGCTGCTACTATGACGTTGAATCCGCAAAAACAGTATTGTGTTGGTTTAGAAATTAATGCCAATCATATTCGTTCGGTCAGGCAAGGTCGGGTCACAGGTATTACCAAGCCAGTTCACATAGGAAAAACAACACAAGTGTGGGAGATCAAGATATATAACGATAACGATAAATTAGTGTGTATTAGCCGAATTACACTGGCAATTTTGAATAAAAAGTGATTACCAAATTTTTTTATTATTAAAAATGTCTGGAACATTTTTGGGATAAAAAAGGTTTCTCAGCATTTGGAAAATTAAAAAATCGAGAAAAATCTGAAATAGTTTTTATGGATACTTTGACGCATTTTACATTAGGTGCTGCTGTAGGTGAATTAGTCCTTGGCAAGAAGGTTGGTAATAAAGCTTTGCTATGGGGTGCTGTTGGTGGGGTAATCCCCGACTTAGATTATCTGGTATATCCATTCCTGGATACTGTATCCCGTTTGACCGTTCACAGGAGTTTTAGCCATTCCATAACCTTTCTCGTTTTGGTGGCGCCTTTATTAGGATTTCTAATTAATAAAATATATAAAGGTCAGTTTGCCAGTTGGTGGGATTGGACAAAACTATCTTTCTGGTCCATCTTTACACATTCTTTACTGGATAATTTTACTTCTTATGGTACCCAACTTTTTTGGCCTTTTAGTAAGTATCGTATTGCCTGGAATTCGATTTTTGTTATTGATCCGCTGTACACTGTCCCCTTTGCGTTATGTGTACTCGCAGTGTTTTTTTTAAGAAGAGGATCAAAAGCCCGCCGGATAATAAATTGGACTGGAATTATTTTAAGTACTTCCTATCTTCTGTTTACCCTTGTGAATAAACAATTGGTTAGTTCGGTTTTTGAGAAGCAGTTAAAAAAGCAGAACATTTCTTATTCTCGAATATTTACAATGCCAACACCCTTTAATAATATATTATGGCGAGGGGTTGCGGAATCTCAGGAAGGATTTTGGGAAGGTTACTATTCCTGGTTTGACGACAACAAAAATATTCAATTTAGGTTTACACCTAAAAATTACAATCTCATTGCCCATTTGTTGTCTCATCCCGATATTCAAAAAATTAAATGGATGACCAGAGGCTTTTTTGCTGTAACGGAAAAAGATGGAGCAATATTTATCAATGATATGCGTTATGGTCGGTTGAATGGATGGCAGCAAGGGAATGATGAGTTTATCTTTGCCTACAAGATTGTGGAGCCTTCCCCCGAAAATGGGGATGGAATTACATTTTCCCAGCAAAGAGTTCGCATGCAAATCAAAAGCCATCTAATGTTGTTTCTATTCAAACGTATTATGGGTAATGGGCAATAAGTTCAATCAATTCAATTCTATTTTGTCTTTCGAATGTTGTGAAAATAGCTTCATTTTTAAATACATACTATTCGAGGTTTACCAGCATTTAAACGATTTAAACTTAAAAAGTGTTTTTTTCAAAACTATTAGACATCACCTGAAATTTAGGTTTACATTACCTTCTCTTTATTTTATTTTTTAGCGATTTTTTAAGGGAGCAGAAACGTTTTGGAAATAAAGTTTTGTTTAAGTTAATGTGTTTTAAATTTTATTAATGTAAATAAATATGTATAAACAATTTTTCAGGAAACTTCTATTTTTATTACCTCCCGAGACCATCCACGAACTGGTTGTTATGTGGCTAAAACTGCCCTTTTTTACTTCTATCCTGAGACCATTCTTTAACTTCGAACATCCTGCTCTGGAACGGGAAGTTTTTGGCTTAAAATTTAAGAATCCAGTAGGTCTGGCGGCAGGTTTCGATAAAAATGCTGAGGTGTTTGTGCAACTGAAAAATTTCGGGTTTGGTTTTATTGAGATCGGTACTGTGACTCCCCAACCCCAACCTGGAAATCCCAAACCTCGTATTTTCCGGTTGCCGGCTGATGAAGCCTTAATAAATCGTATGGGATTCAATAACGATGGTGTTGAAGCGGTAGCCAGACGTTTGGAAAAAAAGCCCAAAGACTTAATTATCGGTGGAAATATTGGCAAGAATAAAGAAACCCCAAATGAAAAAGCAGTTAAAGATTATGAAATCTGTTTCCGTACACTTTTTGATTACGTTGATTTTTTTGTAGTAAATGTGAGTTCGCCGAATACACCCAATTTACGTGATCTTCAGGCAAGGGCTCCTTTAATGCAAATCCTTTCCCACCTGCAGAACCTTAATTTACAATATAGTAAAAGAAAACCCATATTGTTGAAAATAGCTCCAGATTTGAGTTATGGTCAAATTAATGAAATAATCCAGATAGTCCAGGAGACAGGTATTGATGGGTTAATTGCTACAAATACTACTATTGGTAGAGATGGACTTTGTTCCCCGATGGATACCATATTTAAAATTGGATCTGGTGGATTAAGTGGTAAACCATTAAAAAAACGTGCGACCGACGTTATTCGTTATATACATCAACAATCCAATGGATCTATTCCCATCATCGGAGTAGGGGGGATTCATTCACCCGAAGATGCGCTGGAAAAGTTCGAAGCAGGTGCTTCATTGGTTGAGATTTACACAGGCTTTATATATGAAGGTCCAACTCTGGTTAAACGAATAAATAAAGTGTTAATAAAGCAGACGAGGATCAATAATTGATCTCTCTCAATTGAGATTATTTAATTTTTGCCTTGTTTTTAAAATTTAACTCCGTCTAAATTATTTCAGGCAATCTTGTTCAAATTGTCGATCTAATATTGATCCAGTAGTTCATTCTTTAGAAGAGACTGTTCCAAATTCTTTTTCTGCTTTATCTCAAAGAAAAGCCATACCTTGTTTAGGTCTAATTGATTTATGAAAAACTCTAATCAAATAACACAATTGGCCGATTTTTAATAATGAGTGGGAGGAAATTTTAATTGAGTTTGCGAGTCTGAAAAAAATGTTTAACCGGTACCATGATTGACGAGATTGTCCAGACCATCGATCGAATGCCGCGTATCTCTAATATTACCCTGCTCTTGCTGGATAGACTAATGGATGAAAATTTTACCGTTTCCGAGGTGGCAAAACTTATTGAACCAGATGTTTCATTGAGCAGCAGGCTTTTGCAAACCGTTAATTCTCCCTTTTTTGGTCTGTCACGAAAAATCACCTCAATTCGCCTGGCTGTAACATTTTTTGGACGATTGAACATGCTCTCACTGATCATCATGGAAGGATTTAAAGATATTTTTTATGTTCCAATGCGTTTATATGAAAGACGTCCCGGAGAATTTTGGGAGCATTCCTTAAAAACAGCGCTTGCAGCGAAAGCTCTGGCTGAATGGTTGCCAGCAGGAGTTAATACTGATGTGGCCTACACGGCAGGATTATTACACGATATGGGAAAGGTGTGTATTTCTAAATTTGCAGAGGAGAATTTGTTTATTCAAATTAGTGAGTTGTTCAGTGATTTCAACCTTAATCTTCTTGAGCAGGAAAGAAAATATTTTCAAGTAGATCATACAATCGTAGGCGAAGCTTTAGCAGATAAATGGAATTTACCAGATTACGTATGTATGGCTGTTCGATTTCATCATCATCCACAGATGGCCCTTGGTACATTTAGGTATCTTTCGACGATTGTATATTTGGCTAATATGATGGCAAAATTTTCCACACCAGAGGCATTGGATGACTCCATCCTAGATCAGATGAATTCCATAGTCGCCTCCGTTTTTTTGAAGAAAGATTTTCCTTTCGAGAAGATTTTGTTGAAGTTTGAAGAAGAGTTTAAAAAAACTAGAAAGAGATTACAAGTCGCAATATAATCCCAAATTACTCATTAGAAAATTAAGTTAAAAAAATCAGCATATTCAAACACATATTATTCTTGTAATTATAGGTTTATAAA
>CAYLYM010000141.1:0-9523 GCA_964387645.1 uncultured Calditrichaceae bacterium
ATGAATACGGAATGGTAGATCCTGAAAAAGTGTCAGAAGCTATCACACCACAGACAATTCTTATATCGATCATGCATGCCAATAATGAAATCGGAACTATACAGCCTATTGCAGAAATAGCGCGAATTGCACACAAGCATGGTATTCTTGTTCATTCCGATTGTGCGCAATCCATTGGAAAAATTCCTGTTCATGTGGATGAACTTCAAGTTGATTTATTAACAATCGCAGGTCATAAGCTTTATGCACCGAAAGGTATAGGGGCTCTGTTTATTCGTACTGGTGTCCGGTTAGAGAAACTTATACATGGTGCCAGTCATGAAATGAATTGGCGTGCAGGGACTGAAAATGTTATTGAATGTGTAGGCTTAGGAAAAGCCTGTGAAATTATCCAACAAATAGGTTCTAAAGAAAATGAACATTTGAAAAAGATGCGAGAAAGGCTTAAAGCGGGCCTATTAGATAAATTTCCCACTATTCGTATAAATGGACACCCGGAAAAGTGTTTGCCCAATACTTTAAGCGTGAGTTTTCCGGGGTTGGAAGCTAATACTATCATTGCTGAGCTGACTCATGTTGCAGCCTCAGCCGGAGCCGCCTGCCATAGCGATCAGGTAGATCTTTCGCATGTGCTCGAGGCTATGCATGTACCGGTGGAATATGCCATGGGGACTATTCGTTTTTCAGTGGGACGTTTTACAACTAATGAAGAAATTGATCGTGCAGTTGATGAAATTAGCAAAGTTATTGAAAAATTGCAACCTACAACCGCTCCGGCAGTTGAAACAAGTACCATTAAAAAGTTTAAACTTACCCAATATACACATGGTTTGGGTTGCGCTTGTAAATTAAGACCGCAATTATTGGAAACTATTCTTCAAAAATTACCAATACCCGAAGATGCCAGAGTACTTGTAGGAGCAAACAAAGCCGATGATGCAGCTATTTACAAAATCGATGAACAAACTGCAATTGTCCAGACAGTAGATTTTTTTACGCCCATCGTGGATGATCCTTTTCAGTTTGGCGCCATTGCTGCAGCAAATTCATTAAGCGACATTTATGCTATGGGAGGTAAGCCACTTTTTGCCTTGAATATAGTTGGATTTCCAAGTAACCGTTTGCCCATAGAGGTTCTTGAAGAGATTTTGAAAGGTGCTCAACTTAAAGCTGAGGAAGCCGGAATAGCTATCATTGGCGGACACACTGTGGATGATACTGAACCCAAATTTGGTCTGGCAGTTACGGGTATTATTCATCCACAAAAGATATTAACCAACCATCAGGCTAAACCAGGTGACGATTTAGTTTTAACCAAGCCGATAGGTACGGGAATTTTGTCAACAGCCCTGAAGCGCGGATTACTGGAAGATAATCAGAAAAAAGTCTTGATGGAAACCATGACATCTTTAAATAAAACGGCTGCAGAAGTTATGCCATTTTACGATGTTCATGCGTGCACCGATATTACTGGTTTTGGTCTAATTGGTCATCTGTTAGAAATGATGAATGGTGCTAATACTTCGGCCCACATATTCAAAGATGTGGTTCCTTTATTGCCAGGAGTTTTCGAACTTACTACAGCGAATGTAGTGCCCGGAGGAACTCTGGATAATTTTGAATTTACTAAACCCAGTGTGATATATTCTGACAAAATATCCCAAACCTGGCGATTAATCTTGAATGATGCACAAACCAGTGGGGGATTGCTGGTTTCTCTTCCAGCAGCTCAGTCTGATGAATTTATTCATCAATTGAAGGAGCAGGGTTTAGCTTACGCTGTAAAAATAGGAGAAGTTACACCATCTAATCAGTACCGTATCTCCGTTGAATGAAAATTTAGTTGAGAATCTTAAGTTGCTAAATTTTGCAATATTTACTATAATACTGTTGAAGTATAATTATTGAGGTGAGATATGATTAAATCCATTTTATTGGCTGTGGATGGATCAGCTTATACTGAACCCGTTCTACAACATGGAATTAAATTGGCAAAAAAATTTGGTGCTCATCTACGCGTACTTACAGTAATTGACGTGAGGATTTTTGAATGGGCTGTAGCAGTTGGAGTAGAAGGATTTGCACCCATCTTGCCTTCTACTTCTTATCAAGAAGATTCACAGCGCCTGTTAGAACAAAAAGCCGATGAGGTTCTTAAAAAAACTGAGTCAATTTTGAAAGAGCATAAAGTTGATTTCACCTTAATTAAGGGAAATGGAAATCCGGTAGAGATTATTTGTGATAAATCCAAACTGGTTGACCTGGTTATTATGGGTGCCCGGGGAGAATTTGAAAAATGGAGTGATAAAATGCTTGGTGCAACATTAGAAGCAACCACCCGTTTAAATATCAAGCCTATTTTTATTACTCAAAGATCATATAGAGAGATCAATAAAATTCTAATAGCTTACGATGGGAGCGAAAATGCCAGTAAAGCATTGACTTATGGCGCATATTTTGCATCTCAATTAAATACACCACTTACTGTGTTGAATGTTGGTCATTCGGAGGAAGATGCCAGGTCAATTCTTTCAGAAGCTTTGGAATATCTATCTGTTTATGATATTCCATCAATTCAGGACAAGTATGTTGAGGGTGAGCCATCAGAAAAAATTGTGGAAAATGCTAAATCACTTAGAGCCGACCTGATTGTTATGGGATCCTATGGTCATTCCAGAATTCGTGAAGCTATTTTAGGTAGCACGACAGTACAGGTCATGCGAAAATCACCAGTACCAATTCTGATGACAAAATAATTTAGATATAAGTTTATTTTAGAAAATGTTCTATTTTGTATAATCTTAAATGAGGTTGCTCAGGTTAAAGATTCTTTATGAATAACACTGTGATCACTTTAAAACGGAATATAATTAATCAAAAAAGAAATTTCCTAGAGCAAAGAAAACTTTTATTTTGCTTCTATCCGATATAGCTTAAGCAACCAAAAACATTACATATAATGTAAATAAGGCAATATTATATTAACTGAATAAGTTGTGCTGGTGTTAAGTATGTTCGCTTAGAATCTCAACAAGAACTGGATTTATTTGCTAACGAAACTATGGCTAGTGCATTAATTAATGGGAGCCAATTATGATATTAAGGGATCTGAAGAGGATATCGATATCATCCAGATCACACTTTAGGTGAACTTATGTTTTCCAATGAATTAGTAAAAGTTCTTAGCAGAAAATCTATTATTAGAGTTAATAAAAATAATTATACTTTTAGAATAAAAATATGCAAAAATAGATAAAATAGTTAAATAAAATGTATCAATAAGAAGATTTTTTAAATTTCCGATTCATCCATTCGCTGGTTGCAGATTATCATAGAAATTTACTCTATGGAGTAATTTTTCTTTATCCAGGTAATAATAAAATTCCAGATGTAAATAAACGTAAATTGTGTTTAATATTATATGAATGTAATCCTCGCGTGCTTATTTCCGAACAAGTAAAAAGGAACGATTCCAATGAAAAATGGTAAATTTTAGATATTTTCTCCATTCATCTCCATCAATGTTCGCCATTCATTGTTGTGATTGAAAAAAATGCTAAAATTGGAGAAAAATTTATCCAGAGCAAATGCTAATATTGTTTAATAAAGTGTGATAATCAAATAAATAGTCATATTTTGTTTAAATGTACCGCTTTGACAACAATTCTAAAAACTTTTTTGCTTGAAATATAAAATTTTTAATATGAATATTGATTCAGAAAATTAATTGGAATGAAATAAATTTAATTAGTATTAAGTATCGATTTAAAGAAATAAATTTAGGATACTAAAATGGGTGGCTTAGAGCAATTTTTTAATTATGAAACCGTTGACGTTGACTTCGAAATTTGTTTTCCAGAGCATCTAGTTGGTGTTCACGTTTTTGCAACTTCTTTAATTTTAAGTAAAGTGCAGACTGTTTTTTTCGGTGAAGGCGGATATTTTGATCACCTCCCATGGCGGCAATTACCTGAATTATTTCACGATAATTTTGCTCGTATTGTTTGCGGATCTCAAAAAGTTGCATGTTAACCTCCTTGTATTTTATTGAAATATAGTATTTACTGAGATAGAGTTGTTGATCGAATTAACAAATTCTTGAAATAAATAAAAGAAAAAACTTTTAGGTGTTTAAAATAGTTATGTAGTATTTTATACTATTTTAATTAATAACTAAAGATAATAAAAATTATATTTAAAAAAATATCAATATGATAGATCAAAAATATGTCCTTGTAGTGGAAGATGATTTTGATTTGCTATGGTTGATTAAAAAAATTTTGACAATGAATGGTTTCGATGTTTTGACAGCAGTCACAGGGGAAGAAGCAATTAATATATTTTCTAGAAATATTTTTAAGATTCAAGCAGTTATAATTGATATATCCTTACCAGATAAAAATGGAGAATATCTTTGTAAGGAATTCATTAAAGTAGCACCTCACATTCCTATAATTGTTACAACTGGATTTGAAGATCGTGATCAGAGAGTGGAATTGGAAAAACTGGGGATTCGGGGCTATCTAGTTAAGCCATTCGATATTACGAATTTGGTAGAGTGTATTTCCCGTGTTGTTCAATGAGTATTTAATAACTTTAGAGGAGAAGTGATTTTTTTAATTGTTGAATTCATTTTAATATAAAATTTTGTTTGTTAGAGATATTACGACTCTCTCCGACAATTAAGCTTTCTCTAGGATTTTTCAACTTCGGTTTGAAAAATGTTTTGACAAATGATTGAATTGTTTTATGTGAGGACAATCTGGAGTACAGCCAGAAAAGTCAGTGTAAAATTTATTCTGTCGTTGAGCTCAAAGGGAGAAACGTTTGACTGTAAAGTAGACAGAATCTGGAGAAATATGTTTTATATTCATTTAAACAAATTAAATTGGTAAATAAACAAATTTAGACCCATATTGAAATTCTCAGATCTGATAATCAATTTTCGTAGAGATTTTGATTAGACTTTAATTAAACTTTTAATAGAGCAGCTCATTTAATAAATGAAAAACAACAAGGGGAGGAAACAATGGGAAACACCAGAGATGAAATTATTTTTATTGAGAAGAAATCGGCTGAAGCTTTTAATCAAAAAAATATTCAGGCAATTTTAGAATATTTTGATAATGCTATTTTTGGATTTTCGTCCACCCGACACGACCGTTTCAGCGGGAAAGAAGATTTAAGAGAAACATTTGAATATTATCTCTCGGAAGGTGAAGAAGTCAAATATGAAATTAAGGATATAAATGTTGTTGAATATGATAACATCGCCATTGCTACTTTCTATTGGCGAGTTACTATCAAGTCTGGTTCGAAAGTTACAGAAATTCCCGGACGGGGTTCGCATGTTTATCGGCGGATAAATGGTGAGTGGAGAATTGTTCACGAGCATTTTTCTCGTGCTCATTAAAAACAAATTCTGTTCTCTACTTGATGCATCACTTTTTACGTTCTAAATTTAGCCAGGATAATTTTTCTTAAGTTGAAAGTGAGTACAGAGAACAGTAATATTAAAAAGATTCTTATCTTACAAACGGCTTTTATCGGCGATGTTATCCTTACACTTCCGCTAATCCAGGAGGTCAAGGAATTTTTTCCAAATACTGAAGTACACTTTGTAACCATTCCGGTCTCAAAAAATATAGTAGAAACACACCCACAAATATCTGCTTTACATATATTTGACAAACGTGGTGAAGATCGTGGAATATCAGGACTGTTTAATTTTGCGGCTAAGCTTAGAAAACAAAGTTTCGATATAGCTCTGGTACCCCATCGTTCTCTGCGTAGTGCTTTACTAGTTTACCTGGCAGGAATTCCTCGAAGAATTGGTTTCAACCAGAGTGCGGGTTTCTATCTTCTTACTGAAAGGGTAAAATACAAACAATATATACACGAATCGGAAAGAAATTTACATTTGTTAAAAGCGATAAGATCTGAATATTCACCTGCGAAAGTTTTACCTGTTATTTCTCCCGATAACGAAGATATCGGAATTGTTTCAGAGTGGCTTTATACAAATTTTAAAAAAGAACAAAATAACATTATAGCTTTAGCGCCAGGTTCTGTATGGCCTACTAAAAGATGGCCAGCAGAATATTGGGGAACGCTGGCGGATTTTCTCATTGAGAAAAAATACCAGGTTGTATTGATTGGAGGAAAAAAGGACGAATATCTATTAGATCTTATTGGTTCTATGATGAAAAACCGAGGTATTAAAAGCGCTTTTGGTCTCTTCTCTTTACGTCAATCTGCTGAACTCATTCGTCGATGTCGATTACTTATAAGTAACGATAGTGCTCCAACTCACATGGGGGTTGCTGTAAAAACACCCGTTTTGACAATTTTTGGTCCTACAATTCCGGCTTTCGGTTTTTATCCTTACGGTAGATTTGATCGAATCGCAGAAAAGAGAGATTTAAATTGTCGACCATGTTCTATTCATGGTGGAAATAAGTGTCCCAGGAAACATTTTCGATGTATGTTAGAGTTAAAACCTGACTTGGTCTTTAAAATTGCTATGGAGATGTTAAGTGAAGATCATAAAAATTGATCAGGAAAATCCTTCTGAAAATATCCTGAAACAGGCAGCAGATAAATTGAGAACAGATGGTGTTATCATTCATCCCACCGAAACAGTATATGGACTGGCGTGTTTATATTCATCAGAAGAAGCGATAAAAAAATGTTTGGCCATAAAAGGGCGATCAAAATCACAGCCATTTTCTCTTATGGTGAATAGTGTTGAAAAAATGTTAGAAATATCTGGTGTAAACTCATTCTGGTTAGAATCTGTTTTAAAAAAATTATTCCCTGCCCCTATAACAGTACTTATCCGTAGAGAGAAAAAAATCTCACCGAATTTTTGGAATCAATTTCCTTACTTAGGTTTCAGATTTCCAGATCACCAATTATCTTTAAAATTAATGTCTTTTGTTAATTCACCAATAATAACTACGAGCGCAAATTTTACAGGACAACCGCCCCCTTCGGATGTAGAAGAAATTTCTGAAAAGGTAAAAGAAGCAGTTGATATCATTTTAGATGGAGGAAAAACAAATTTAAAGATTGCATCAACGATTATACAGATCAATCTAAATAAAAAAGAGTTTAAAATACTAAGAAAGGGAGCAGTATCAGAAAATTTTATCACTAAATGCTTTGTTAAATCTTAATATTTTTGTAATTTTAAATATTTAAATAATTTAATTTCTTTTTGAGTACCTTTGAGGGTGTAATGTATCAGGTTTTGTTTGTTTGTACTGCAAATATATGCAGAAGTCCGTTAGCTGAAGCGATTTTAAGTAAAATAATATTTGATGAGAATCTAGAAAAAGAGTTAATATCCGAATCTTGTGGGATATGGGCAACTGAGGGCCAACAAGTTTCCAGATTGGCCCGATTGGTAGCTGAAGAAAATGGATTAGACCTTTCTCAACATAGATCGAAACCTATCAGTTTACATTTAATGAAATCCTCTAATTTAATTTTATGTATGACACCATCTCACAAAATGGATTTGCTCCAAATTTTTCCCCATTACGAACATAAAATTTTTACACTAAAAGAATTTGGAAGAGAATGTAAACCAATCAGATTATCTATTGATGATCCCATAGGGATGACTTTAAATTTTTACCGGAGAATATTTAACGAAATACAGCAAGAAATTTTACGAACCTGGCCTTTAATCCGGCAAGAAGCTTTTGCACAAATTGATTCTAAATAGTAGAAAAGTTTTGTTTAATTTTTATTGCTTTACCTGTGAATGATTCTTTTAAAAAAATTTTTAAAATTATTAATTGCTGTTTTTTCTGTTATTGGTTTATTTGCCTTCAGTAAAATTATTTTATTTTACCTTATTCCCGAAATTTATCTTAAAAAACATTTTTTAACGTTTATCTCAGGTGGCTTTTTATATATTCTGGCCTGGCTTTTTTATTTTTCTAAAAGAAAAAGCTTTTGGAGTATTCTGGAACACGAATTAACACATGCGTTATTTGCTTTAATTTTTTTCAAACGAATTCATTATATTTCCGCCTCAAAACGTAAAGGCGGTATGATAAAAGTTGATAGTGGCAATGTTATTATTGCCCTTGCACCATATTTTTTTCCCCTTTTAACAATCATTTTATTGATTCTTAAACCCTTTTTGTTGTCAAAACATCAACCTTATTTAAACTTCCTTTTAGGTTTTACTTATTTTTTTCATCTATTGCATGTTTTCAGGGAATTTCATTTTGATCAGAGCGACATACGCGAATCTGGAATTATTTTCTCCAGTATTATTATTCTTTTTCTAAATATTTTTTTTCTTGGGTTGATCCTGGCTGCGCTATCAGGTGCCTGGACTACAATTGCCGAATACTTGGAATTAGGGTGGCAAACAGGTATTCAGAACATGAAAATTATCCTGAACTTCATTTTTAATTTTTTAAAGTCTTCAATTACTCATTTGAAGTTTTGACAGATTTTTATATTATTGATGCTGAAGAACAAATTAAACGAGAATTAGAGACAATGGAAGGAGTGGCACTGGTTAAGGTGAAAGGTGGATTAGAAGGAGAAATATGGGGCGATTTTGATGTGTAGAAATTTAGACTATTGGTTTTGGATATTTAAGACATTCGGCAATAATTAGTAATTGAAAATAAGGATCTTGCTGGAGAAGATATGAAAGAAGAAGCATACCATATACATTGTTTATACGCTGAATGAATTCAGAGCATGAGAATTATTCACTCTTGTTAAATATTTCACAGAGCAAGGAGATAAAAATTAGAATTGACTTTTATTCTCATATTCCCTAATTTTGCTGTGCGTTGAATGGGGCTGTAGCTCAGTTGGGAGAGCGCTAGAATCGCACTCTAGAGGTCAGGGGTTCGACTCCCCTCAGCTCCACAATGAGATGCCAGGTCCCACGCAATAGGCCGATACCGAACCCCGCCAGGTCCGGAAGGAAGCAACGGTAGGTATCTGGACTATGTGCCGTGGGGAAACCTGGCATTGTTTTAAAACCGATAAGCATATTAATTTCTTGATTTACCTTGTTTTATCCCAATTATAGTAACCGTTGTTGTAACAAGATGAGGACAGAATTGTATCACATTATCAGCTTTTAAAATCCTTCTGGAGTCTGTTCTCATCATTTAATTTAACCTCCTGAAATGTCTCCTCGAACAGCCTCGACGTTAGATACTTATCTAAAGTTCTGGTGTCAATAATTAATTTTAGGTGGATTTCGCCACCTGAACGCTAAATACTAATCTAACGTGGAGGTAAAAATGGCACACATCGAATTTCACAACAAATCATCCTTCCGTTTAGTCATCCAATTAGCAGCTTTAATGAAAGTAGCTTTCAGTGTTTTGAATTTCCTTTCATCAACAGGGGGTCCTTCTAATGCTGCCAGCAATTCTTGCAATGTTGCAGAAGTCTGTTCAGTATTGAAGTAATCATATTTTATTCTCCCCTTCTTCCTTAATTCTTCCACTTCGTAAGCTAGTTGACTCAAAAACTT
>CAYLYM010000142.1:0-9442 GCA_964387645.1 uncultured Calditrichaceae bacterium
GGGAATTTCTGAATAAAATGCTTTTGGCAGGAATAAAACTTTCATAATCACAATATTTCCATAAAAATACATTACTTCGTTAAAATCTCTTGACGATAATTTATATCTGATTATGCATTGGAGAACAATTCTAATGCGTAATCCGAGGTGATTTTTATAAAACTATAATTCCAAAAATAATATGTAGTTGAAAATACTGATTACTTTAACTTAATTTCCAGATGAGTAATTTGGGACAATTAGATTGCTAATTATATTTAAGGTCTATCTTAAACTTCTTCTCCCCATTTTAAGATATCGGCAAAACTCCTTTTTCGAGGTTGAGTTGAAGAAAAAGCTTCGGTTAATCTTTTCCGCAATCCCTCCTCAGTAAGACCTCTGGTTAAAATCCCATGTTCAGCCATGGAAATCATCCCAGTTTCTTCACTTACTACAAGTACAATAGCGTTAGTTTGTTCTGACAATCCTAATGCTGCTCGATGCCGCATTCCTAATGTGGGATCAAGTTTGGGATTTTCCGTAAGTGGTAATTGACACTTAGCTGCCAATATAATGTCACTTTGAATAACAATCGCGCCATCATGAAGTGGCGAACGAGGATTAAAAATCGATAGAATAAGCGCCTTACTCACTTGAGCTTGAAGGGGAATACCCGTTTCAACAATACTTTTAATACCGGTATCACGGAGGACAACAATAAGGGCACCAAAATTTTTTCGGGAAAGTTCCGAAATGGCTCCTATTACCTCGTCTATAAATCGGGTAGCCGATACCTGGACAAATCTTCTAATTAATGGATTTCGCCCTAAATACAAAAGTAGACGACGAAATTCTGGCTGGAATATTATAACGAAAGCGATTACCCATACAGTTTTCAAATTGGAAAATATCCACATACTACCGCTCATATTCAATATTTCTGCCACAGTCGAAAAGAGAATAATAAGTAAAAGCCCCATCATCATTCGGGCAGCCACACTTCCTCTAAGAAATTCATAGATTTTATAAAATATGTAAGCCACCAGAAAAATATCTAAAATGTCGATTATGGATACTGAAAGAAATCCTATGTGAAATAACATGAAAAATTACTCCATCCAATTTTTAAGAATTTTTAACTACTTTTAAAATCTCTATAATACAATTGTTTAATCTTTTATTGCTTTTCAATCTGAATTTATTTTTCGGATTCCCGGAGTAATTTAAATCAAATCATTTCTATTGTTACACATGAGTAAATTACCGTTGAGACATAAATCAACTATAAGTTTGAGTAAATATTGTATAGCTTAAGAATTTAATTTACACTGCTTGATCTTTACAATATTCTAACTTTTATAATCTTCTAAAAAACATTTAGTTTCAATAATTTTAATATCTACTTCAATAATATTAATGAAATTTTCGCTCACAAATAGCTCTGGTAATTTCCACAACCTGACGCATTTCTGCTACATCATGGACCCGAACAATATGTGCACCATTTAAAATACAAGCACTAACAGCAGCAGCAGTACCCAACAAACGTTGATCTACAGGCAAATTTAATGTTTTCCCAATAAAAGATTTACGGGAAGGCCCTATAAGAATGGGAAATCCCAGGCCCTTAAGCTCTTTTAACCTTCGGATAATTTCAAAATTATCCTCCAATCGTTTACCAAAACCAATGCCCGGATCAACAATGATTTGTTGGATTCCGAATTCATTAGCTCGTTCAATTTGATTGGCAAGAAATGAATAGATTTCTTCCATCAGATTTTCGTAGTGTGGATTTTTTTGCATATCCCGTGGCGTTCCTTTAATATGCATTAGAACGACCGGGACATTAAACTCTGCCACCACTTCAACCATTTTCCTATCAAAATTCAATCCACTAATATCATTCACAATATCTGCTCCCTCTTCGAGTGCCCGCCTGGCGATTTCTGCTTTATACGTGTCGATTGAAATAGGTAAATCAACCTTTTTTCGAATTTCTCTAAATACTGATTTAATTCTTCTCCATTCTTCTTCTAGCTCCACAATCTCAGACCCGGGACGGGTGGATTCAGCACCAATGTCGATTATATCTACGCCAGCTTCAACCATATCCAAAGCATGGATAATAGCCTTTTTCGGATCGAGATATCTTCCCCCATCAGCAAATGAATCCGGAGTCACATTCAAAATGCCCATAATTAAAGGTCGGTTTATCTCAAGCGAACCTGAAGGAATTTTAAAATGCCAACTGTTTTTTTTAAGATTTTTCCTAAAATTTAAGATTTCTTGTTTGAAGGCACTATTACCGGAACTCTCAGCAAAAATTAAATCTAAACTCGCAGGAGAAGGCAAAGAAATAATAACATCAGCAAAATTTTGTTTGAAATTTTCCCATAAAGGAAAGTTATTTTTTTTTGCAACGCATTTTAATAAAATTGATTTTGACTTATTTATCTGAAGAAATTTTAAAGTAGCCTCTGGGTTAATCCTTTCTAAATCACGAAAATTATCAGAAATCCCGATATGTTTCAACTCTTGCTCATAGTCTTCCATTAATGAAGAAAATAAGGGTCTAATCACTTTTTCACCTCACTATCTAGCGGTTCCCCCATTGCTTTGAGACATTGTTGAATACCTTTCATAGCCTGATAAGCATATAAATCATTATCGCCTTTCTTATGTTTTACTCGATATCTGAATCTTTCCAGAGCCTTTTTATACTTTCCTTCATCAAGAAAAATTGCACCTAAATAAAGATGGGCATCTAAATAATCACCATAATCTATGGCACGCTGAAAGTAGATTTTTGCCTCATTAAGTTTGCCCCATTCATAATACAAAACCCCAATATTGTAATTTATCCTTCCATTTTTTGGCAATAAGGAGTCTGCTTTTTGAAAGGCCTGGAGAGCAGCCGCTCGTTGCGCTTGTCGTGAATATATTTCGCCAAGCATATTCCAAACTTCCGGGGAATATGGATTGATCTTCAAATATCTTTCTAAAAAATCTTTAGCAAAATTTGGTGATGGTGTATAAGCAGGATGATTTTCTAAAATATATTGACTCCATTTCAAAAGTACGGTTTCTTCAATCGGATCAATGGCTAATATTTTTTGGTAAATTTCTCGTACCCCATTAAACCCAAATTCCCTGTAACGGGATGGATGCAAAAAACTTAAATTGAATAAGACATCAATATTAAAAGGATTGTCGATATAAGCTTTTTCTAAAAATACTTCTGCATTTGAGAATTCTTCTTCCCAGATAAAACTCTCGGCAATCATTAAATTTGCCATAGGATTTTCAAATCCTTCACGTAACAATTTTAAAAGCACTGAACGGGCAGCCTGCAATTTTTTTTGCCATTCAGGTTGGATATCTAAATATAGATTTTTTGGAGGATTTGCCTGTCTTTCTAAACCAGCCAATCTGATACGGGTGTACTGCAACCACATTTCTCGGAATCGATCAATTTCGGTTTTACCCGATTTCCGAATTAATAATTTTTCTGCCTGCCGGTAATTTCCTCTGAAGAAGTTCCACTTTCCTAATTCCAATACACTATCCAAGGGTACAATAACATTAGCTTGGGTTTGGGAAACAAACGGTAATAAATCACCAAATTCTTTTCTCACCCATTCTAAAAACAGCGATATGTCTTTTAATTGAAACCAGGTTTTACTTTTCTTTACTATTTTTCCGGAAGGATAACGATAAAAAACAAGTTCAGCAGTTATTTTTTCGGAATGTTTTTCAATACTTCCACTTAACACTGAATGAACAGGCATTTTACTATAAATTCTCTGCCGAAAAGGTCTTTGATCAATGGAATCGGTTGGCGTTATATGATACAACCAATAATAAGGAAAAGAAAAATGCCTTTTACTTTTGAAAGGTTGCAGAGAGGCCGAAATCAATTGAGTAAGATAATGTCCCAACCAATTATCTTTTGTATTCGATTCAAACAGGTCCACTGTATACCTTTTATTTATCTGATAAGGAGGATCATTAACCCATATAAATACATATAAAATGGTTATAAAAAGAACAGAAATAATTAACCACCGGTAAAAATGTTTTCGATTAAATAACTCATTTACTCGCCTCATAAAGAGTAAAACAAAAAACACAGTAAGAATAACCAGAAAATACAACCCAATCCCCCCGGGGACATTTCCAGAAAGATATTCAATCAAATTTTCCATAAAACATCTTTAATTTTAATTGATTTCATTCTCGAAATTGAACTTCCTTAGATATCGAAATTATGACTAATTTAAAAAAAGCAAAAGTAATTTTTAATAATTAAAATAAGTCTACTTCATCTCATTATCTAATTGTTTAACACAATTGTTAAAGCAATAACATAAACTCTATGAAAAGAAAAACAAAGTATTCATTGGAGTTTTAGATTTTCAAAATATTGAGATATGAGGATGGCAGATTCAAAATTAGATAAATATCGTCTAGATCATTAGTAAATTATCATTTAAATAATTGATTAAATTGCAAACGCTCTATAGAAATTTCTCCTCTTAAGGCCTGAGTTACCATTCGAACTACATCTTTTTTACTTCCTCGCATACTCACACATAACTGCTGAGCCTCAATAACTACGATTGTTCCACGTGGCTTAAGCTGCTCCATTATTGCATCAGCAATTTGATGGGTTAATCTTTCCTGTAATTGCAAACGTCTTGAATAAATTTCCACCAATTTTGTCAAGGTGGAAAATCCTGCTACAAGATTATTTTGCGGTGCATAAGCCAGATGGACTTTACCAAAAAAGGGCAATAGATGATGTTCGCACATACTGTAAAAAGGGATATCCTTGATTAAAATAATATCATCGCCCACTTCCTCAGAAAAGCCCGCTTCAATTTCAGGCTTTTGATTTATCCCAGAAAGGATTTCTTCGTACATTTGTGCAACTCTTTTAGGAGTATCTTTAATACCATCTCGGTAAACATCCTCTCCCACCCCCTCAAGAATTAAACGGACACCCTTTTCAATTTTTGCAAGATCCATGTCTTTTCTCCTAAAAAATGAAAAAGCCGAACCTATTTGGCTCGGCCTTTTGAACATTAATTCCACCTATTCAACCGTTGGCTCTTTCTCTTTTTCAGCCGAAGAATCATCATTGATTTCTTTTTCTTTAGTATTTATAGAAACACTGGATGAAGGTTTTGTTTCCTTATTTTGTGTTTTTTGGGCCTGGACTTCAGCAACTTTTTGTGAAGGCTTTTTAGCGTCCTTGTCCTTTTTATTAGATGAAGAGGATTTATCCTGATTTTTAGGTTTAGCAGGTAATTCAATTCCATTTAAAACCATATCAATTTCTTCACCATCTAAGATTTCACGCTCCAGTAAAGCATTCGCCAATCGATGTAATTTATCCAAATTTTCTGAGAGTAATTTTTCTACATGTTTTTCTGTCCTATTGATTATATTACGAATTTCTTCATCAATCTCTTGAGCAGTTTTTTCACTGTAATCGCGATGAGTGGCAATTTCACGCCCAAGAAAAATTTCTTCTTCTTTCTTCCCAAAAGTAACTGGACCTATCTTTTCGCTCATTCCCCATTCACATACCATTTTGCGCGCCAACTCAGTGGCACGTTCTAAATCATTTCCTGCACCAGTTGTTAATTGTTTCATTACTAATTTTTCAGCAACTCGTCCACCTAACAAATGGCAAAGCATCGTCTCCAGGTACTCTTTAGAATAGTTATGTCTCTCATCAATCGGCAGGTAAGAAGTAACTCCTAATGCTCGCCCTCTTGGAATAATAGTAACCTTATATATAGGATCAGAACCAGGAATGAGTTTGGCTACAAGCACATGCCCGCTTTCATGATAAGCGGTACTTCTTTTCTCTTCCTCGCTGATGATCATACTTCGGCGTTCGATTCCCATCATTACCTTATCTTTAGCCATTTCAAAATCTTCCATCGTCACACTATCTCGATTATGTCGTGCAGCATATAGAGCCGCTTCGTTTACCAAATTGGCCAATTCAGCACCTGCTAAACCAGGAGTACCTTTAGCAATGATACTTAAATCTACATCATCAGCTAACGGGATATTTTTGGTATGAACTTTTAAAATTCCCTCACGACCACGCACATCGGGACGGTCTACTACAATTTGTCTGTCAAACCGGCCTGGACGGAGCAAAGCCGCATCTAATACATCAGGACGGTTTGTTGCTGCCAGAATTATCACACCTTCTTTTGTATCAAAACCATCCATTTCCACTAATATAGCGTTAAGAGTTTGTTCTCGCTCGTCATGCCCCCCACCCAGACCAGCACCACGCTGCCGTCCTACGGCATCCAACTCATCAATAAATATAATACAAGGGGCATGCTTACGGCCCTGCTCAAAAAGGTCTCTTACTCGGCTTGCTCCTACACCTACAAACATTTCTACAAAATCAGCACCACTCATACTGAAAAAAGGTACACCAGCTTCGCCTGCTACAGCACGCGCTAATAACGTTTTTCCAGTACCAGGAGGTCCAAGTAAAAGTGCTCCTTTTGGAATTTTACCACCCAATTTGCTGAATTTGGCCGGATTCTTCAAAAATTCAATAATCTCTTTTAATTCCTCTTTTGCTTCATCACATCCAGCAACATCATCAAAAGTGACTTTGGTTTCATTTTCCATCATGAGCTTTGCACGACTTTTACCAAAACTGAAAATATTGCGTGGTCCTCCACCACCTTGCATGCGTCGAGCTAGGAATATCCAGAAAGCAATTAATAAAATCCATGGAAAAAAGTTACCAAGAAATACCAACCACTCACTGGAAGGCTGGACAAACTCGATATTAATATTCTTTTCCTGCCATGTTTTAACCATCTTTTCGTCTATAAACGGCAAAATAGTTTTAAATCTTTGATATTCGATAGTTTTATTATTTGGAAGAACATCCTGAAATTCCTTTTTTAGGGTTCCCCGAAACTCATTTTCCCGTATTACAACTTCACCACTCAGGATAAGATCATTTTCTAAAAAATATAAATATTTAGAATAAGGAACTGTTCTTTCATGACCCCGACCTACCGGAAAAATTGAGGTTAAAAGGATAATCGCCATGATGATTATAACCCAAATCAAAATGGTTTTTGATCCTTTTTTCCATTGGAACTGATTATCATCAGGATTAGGCCCCTGGGGTCTGTTCCCGTCAATGTCGCCTTTTTTATTCTGGTTCATTGGCATTACCTTTTTTACAACTTATTCCTTAATCTGATAAATTGCATTTAGATTCCTTTTTTTTTGTGCTAAATCCAATCCATAACCTATGACAAATTTATTCTCAATCTCAAATCCTACATAATCAATATGAAGTGGTACAACTGCACAATTTCTTTTAACCAATAGTGATACAAATTTTATGCTTGCAGGTTTCATACTTTCAATTCTTTGCTTTAAATAATTCACAGAACGTCCGGAATCTACTATGTCTTCAACCACTACAACATCCCGAGCATGCAAATCTGCACTAAAATCTTTAATCATGGTTATCTGGCCAGAAGAAATTCTTTCATTGCCATAACTAGAAATCTTGATAAAATCTATTTCGCAATCAATAGTTAAATTTCGAATTAAGTCAGCCAGAAAAAGTACTGCACCATTTAATACACCCACAAAAATTGGAGTTTTCCCTTTATAATCCTTAGATATTTCCTTTGCTAATTCACGGATTCTATGTTGCAAACGTTCTGAATCAATAAGAACTTCAAATTCTAAATCGTCGACCTTTATAATCTCAGTATTCATTATTTTCTTTTTCGAAATTTATTTTATAAACAATTTTAGTATTATCAGTTATTTTATATAGATCACTAATTTCATAACCTAAAACAGCTACAATTTCTTCTCCATTCATCAACATAGCTACCAACCTACGTTCTGGTAATCCTACCTTTTTGTTAGTTAAAAAATCGCTTACCAAACAAGACTGTTTCATCCCCAATGGACGAAATCGATCTCCGGATTTCCATTTCCTAATTTTCAGGGGAAATTTTAACCTTCCACCATCAATAAATTCGTTTCGAGAATCCGAAGTCAATTCAATATCTTCTTGCCTCACTTTAGAAACACAAATTCGCGCCATTCCGCCTGGCAATGTATACCAATTGTCTGGGAATACCTGAACAATTCTTTCAGAAGCATTCTCAAGCTTTCTATTATAAAAAACCAACTGATCCTTATATTTGACAGAGTAAATTCCCTTGCCCCATTCAAATTCACTACCTAAGCGTCCTCTTTGTATCCAGGTATCAAAGCTATTAAACTGATTATATGTTAATCGATAAGGTTGATCAGAAAGTAGATTTAACACTTCCTCAATCAACCTAAATTTAATCCAATTAAAATAGAGTTTAAATATATTTAATTCAAGGGTAATTTTATTTTTAAATCGAGTTAAAACTTTCTTTTGAAACGCCTCATTTATTTCACTTTGCAAATAATTATCCCATTCTACTAAAACATTAGATAAATTTCCGAGATGATTTATGATCTGTGGATTATATTCTTTTTCAAGTAAAGGTATCAGTTGATGCCGAATCTTATTCCGAATGAACGATGTGTCTTTATTACTTGAATCCACTCTAAAATCAATTTTATGTTTATAAGCATAATTTTCAATCTCATCTCTTCTTGCAAAAAGCAGTGGTCTCACCCATTTCCCCCTTTTTAGACGGATACCCACCAATCCCTTTAAACCACTTCCTGACAATAATCGCATTAATATTGTTTCCGCCTGGTCGTTAAGATGATGTGCGGTTGCAATTTTAGTGTAAGCATTTTGATCAGCTATTTCTTCAAACTTTTTCTTTCGTAAGCGGTGTCCGGCTTCTTCTAAAGAAAGATGATGTATTTTAGCATATTCTAAAACATTTACCCGGATCGGATAAAAAGGTAATTTTAATTTCAGTACAGCATTTTCTACAAATTTCATATCTTTTTCAGCCTCAACACCACGAATTTGGTGATTTAAATGAACAATCCCTAGCGACATCTTAAAACGCTGCCGACATGCCACCAGAAGGTGCAGGAGTACCATAGAATCTACACCCCCACTTACCGCAACCAATACTCGATCGCCTTTCTGGAAGAGTTGATTCTTAATGCTAAATTCTAAAAAACGATATTTTAACTGCGTTTTCATAGGGAAGGCACTTATTAAGAAGAGCTAATGAACAACAATAAAGAAACTAAAAAGTGCAAGAACAATTATTAGGATAACTCACTTATTTTATCGGAAAAAATAAAAAAAGTAGCGGCGCAGGGATTCGAACCCCGGACACTCGGATTATGATTCCGATGCTCTAACCAGCTGAGCTACGCCGCCATTGTCAAAAAAAAGTGTCCCGACTTTTCGGGACAGTCTTTGTAGCGGGGGCAGGATTTGAACCTGCGACCTTCGGGTTATGAGCCCGACGAGCTA
>CAYLYM010000143.1:0-9066 GCA_964387645.1 uncultured Calditrichaceae bacterium
CCAATCGCTGCTATAATCCAATCTAATTCCATGATAAAATTCGAGCCTTCAATCGGAACAGGTCTCCGTCGACCACTGGCATCAGGTTCTCCCAGTTTCATTTTAACACATTCAAGACCTCTAGCTATTCCGTTTCCATCTAAAATAACCTTTACAGGTGCAGCTAAAAATAAAAATTTGACCCCTTCTTCTTGTGCTTCTTCAATTTCAATTTTATTCGCAGGCATTTCATTTATTGTTCGACGATAAACAATCGTCACTTCATCTGCGCCCAAACGAAGCGCCGATCTGGCCGCATCCATGGCTGTGTTCCCACCACCAATCACAGCCACCTTGCCTTTTAAGGAAGTAATCTTTTTTAATTTTACATCTTCTAAAAAATCGATTCCCGAAAGTACACCTTCAGCATCCTCATTTTCGACACGCATGCTGGTACTGGTTTGTGCACCCAAGCCCAGAAAGACTGCTTCATACCCTTCATCAAATAGATCATCCAGACTAAAGTCCCGACCCAATGCTTTGTTGCAATAAATATTTACACCAAGTCTGGTGATCCCTTCAATCTCTTTATCAAGTATCTTTTCTGGTAAACGATATTGCGGTATCCCCCATCTTAACATGCCACCAGGTTTCGGTTTGGCATCGTAAATATCGACTGAATGACCTTCCTGCCGTAGGTAGTAAGCACAGGACAATCCAGCCGGTCCTGCGCCAATAATGGCTACTTTATGACCTGTTTCCGGTTTAACTTCCGGAAAATAACGATCTTCGCTTTCCAGATCGAACTCAGCAATAAACCTTTTTACATGGTCAATAGCCACAGGCTCATCAACTAAATTTCTGCGACAATTCATTTCACAAGGGCGAGTGCAGACACGCCCACAAATCGTTGGAAGAGGATTATTGCGCTTTATGAGCTCGATGGCTTCACGGTATTTTCCCATAGCTGCAAGCGCCAGATAACCCTGAACATCCACACCAGCTGGACAGGTTAACTTGCACGGTCCCAAGCAATCGGCATAATGATTGCTCAAAATTAATTCTAAAGCCATTTTTCGAGCATCCCAAACGGCCTTACTATTTGTCGTAATTTTCATCCCCTGACTTACTTTAGTAGCGCATGAAGGTACAAAAGTTCGGGCACCCTCAACCTCGACTACACAAAGAAAACAAGAAGTGAAGGGTTCTAACTGTTCATCATGACATAACGTGGGAATATGAATACCTTGTTCACGACATACTTGTAAAATCGTTTTATCAGCATCTGCTATTACAGATTTACCATCTATGAAAATTTGAACTTTGCTCATTCTTACATCTCCACGTTGGATTCTTTTATGTCCAAAGATTAAAAACTAATTTATTCAACGTTTAAGATTTCTTTTTCACCTGTTAAAATTTCAATAGCATCAAAACGGCAAGAATCATAACAAGCACCGCATTGTGTACATAAATTTTGGTCGATATGATGCACTTGTTTCTTCTCGCCAGTAATCGCATTAACGGGACAATTTCGTAAACATACCATACATCCAGTACACTTATCTGGAATTATTCGATATTTAATTAATTCCCGGCAACTACGGGCATCACATCTTTTATAATAAATATGAGCTTCGTATTCGTGTTTAAAGTATTTAAGCGTAGTTAAAACTGGATTTGGGGCAGTTTGACCCAGTCCACACAAAGATCCTTTTTTAATATTTTCGGCAAGCATTTCCAGTTTTTCAACATCTCCCGGTTCACCTTCGCCTCGAGTAATCTTTTCCAGAATTTCTAACATGCGTTTGGTTCCCAATCGACAAAAAGTGCATTTACCACAAGACTCTTCTTGAGTAAAGTTCAAGAAAAATCGGGCTACATCAACCATGCACGTGTTTTCATCCATAACCACCATACCACCAGATCCCATGATCGCACCAGTTTCATTCAAGGACTCATAGTCTACTGGCGTATCCAGGAGTTCAGCAGGAACACAACCGCCAGACGGTCCACCCAACTGCACAGCTTTAAAAGCTTTATCATTTTTTATCCCACCGCCAATGTCAAAAATGATTTCTCTTAATGTAATACCCATGGGAACTTCAACCATGCCGCCTCTTTTAATTTTACCGGCAAGAGCAAAAACTTTGGTACCTTTGCTTTTTTCCGTCCCCAGGGCTGCAAAAGCGGAGGCACCATTGAGAATAATCCAGGGAACATTAGCGTAAGTTTCTACATTGTTGATATTGGTCGGTTTTCCCCAAAGTCCTTTAACTGCAGGAAATGGTGGTCGCAGACGGGGCATACCACGTTTTCCTTCCACGCTGGCAATGAGGGCTGTTTCTTCACCACAGACAAAAGCTCCTGCCCCCAATTTTAGATTGATATCGAAAGAAAAATTGGTTCCAAAAATCCTTTTACCCAAAAATCCCTTCTCCCGGGCTTGAGCAATGGCGATTTCCAGGCGCTGCACAGCTAATGGATATTCTGCACGAACATAAATAATACCTTCCATTGCACCGATAGCGTAACCTGCAATCATCATTCCTTCTAAAACACTATGCGGATCACCTTCCATAATTGTCCTATCCATAAAAGCGCCAGGATCACCTTCATCGCCATTACATACCACATATTTTTCTTTTTCAGAAGATTGGCGGGCAAACTGCCATTTCAAACCTGTAGGAAAACCAGCGCCTCCCCTACCTCGTAAACCAGAAGCTTTTATTTCTTCTATGACATCTCAGGCCTCATTTCAATAAGCACTTTGCGAATGGCTTTATATCCATCCCGCACTAAATAATCATCAATACGTTCCGGATTGATATTACCGACATTTCTTAACACAATTCGTACTTGCTTACGAAAAAAATCATCATCTGGTGTGGTAAGACCTTCTCCTTTTAATACCCATTTCTCAATGATTTCTTTGTTTTTAATATGTCTCTCTAACAGTTGTGGGATTTTCTTAGCTGTTACATTCGCATAAACGACCGAGGGCATTCCAGGCATTTTAATTTCGACCAGCGGTTCGCAATAACATGCCCCAATACAACCAGTCTTTTCTAATTCAATATCCAGATTGTTTTCTTTTATAACCTTTTGCAAAGTGTTATATACTTCTAAAGCGCCAGCGGCTATTCCACAACTGGCCATCCCAACTAATATTTTCGCTTTCCCATTTCTTGAAACAGCCATACGGTTTAATCCTTTTTATTTATAATATTTTCTTAAAACTTTCTTTGTTTCCTGGTCATTTAATTTACCATAAACTGTTTCGTCTATCATCATTACAGGCGCAAGGCTACAACAACCAAGACAGGCAACAGATTCTAGGGTAAATTGCATGTCTGCTGTGGTCTCGCCGTCCTTAATACCCAGTTCTTCTTCACATGCATCGGTAATACGATCGGCACCGCTTATATGACAGGCCGTGCCATGACAAACTTTTATTATATGTTTTCCGACCGGCTTTAAACGGAATTGTGAATAAAACGTAGCAACACCATAAATCTGGCTTACATTTATACCCGTAGCCTCGGCAATCGCTATCAGTGCTTCTTTAGGTAAATAACCATAAATTTTCTGCGTTTCCTGTAAAAGAGGAATTACCACACCTTTTTTGCGTTCATATTTTTTTAATACTTTTCTTAAAGGCGTTAAATCTAACGATTTAGCTTCTTGTACTCCAGTGACATCCATGAACATACCCAATCTTTTGTTGATTCATTTATGTTAAATTCATGTTTCATTTTATGATGTAACCAGCCGCATATAAAACAAAATCTTATGTGTAAAAAAGCACAAAAACCGGGAGAAAGATATAAAATTTGGTGCATATTATTCAATCAAAAAAAAATTATTCGTTGTTATTTACTTTGTGAAATTATTCTGTAATTCTAATTTATCCGAATATTACATTGCGTCTTTTTAAAGGATTTATGAAATACACTTTAAAATATTTTATGAATTATTTCCTTAATATAAATTATTTAAAATTAATCCAATGAAGCGTTTGACCAATTTATTAAAAATAGCACACTATAATCGAATTACATGAGTAAATATAATATTTGTTAAAAATAACAGGATAGATTAGGCTTTCTTAAAAAATTCAATGTACAAATAATCATTGGAATAATTTACCCTGTAGTTTCAGATTGTACAAAAAAATAATTCACTCAAAATGAGATAAAAAACTTTGATTCAACATTTATCATAAATTCACAATGAAATCATTCTCCAATATGCACTTCATCATAACTGTCCGAATGTTAGGAGCCGCTTCCAGCGGCGAATTGATACTGCTGTTCAAGGCTATAAACCATTCTTACCATGAATAATCTCGTTATTGTTCGTGGTCGAAAGCCACTCTTGTCATAAAATCATTTTTAAAATACTATTCTAAATTTTAATTTTTCAGAACAAAGGATATAATCAAAGAAATTTTTATTGAACTTTACAAATCAAATGCCAGAATTTTATATTCACCGATTGGATTCGAGGATATGATCTTTAAGTCAAAGATTCAAAACGAGGAGATGTTATATGAGATCAGGTAGTTTAAAATTGCTATTTATTCTGATTTTATCGATTTTAACTCTTGTTCAAGCTGACGAAGGCATGTGGTTGCCACATCAGGTTGCCATGCTAAATCTAAAATCTCAAGGTTTAGAAATCGATCCTTCTAATTTTTTTAGAGAAGACGGCACAGGTTTAATGAATGCTGTTGTTTATTTGGGAGGAGCTACAGGCGAATTTGTGAGCAAAGATGGATTAATCTTAACAAATCATCACGTGGCTTACGGCGCTTTACAACGAGCATCAACTGTAGAACATGATTATCTGGCCAATGGATTTCTTGCTAAATCTCGAAATGAAGAAATCCAGGCGCCAGGAATGTATGCGGATGTGTTATTGGGTTACCAGGAAGTTACGCAAAAAATTCAAGCCGTTTTGAAACCAGAGATGACGCCACGACAACGCTATGATGCTATTGATAAAATAAAGAAGAAGCTCATTGCCCAGGTCGAAAAAGAGGGACAGGATATTCGCGCCAGAGTTGTTGCCATGTATTCAGGAAATCAATATTATTTATTTAAATTTAAACGTTTGAAAGATATTCGCATTGTTTATGCGCCACCACATGATCTGGGTAATTTTGGCGGCGAAATAGACAATTGGATGTGGCCAAGACATACAGCGGATTTTACATTCTTAAGAGCTTATGTCTCGAAAGACAATCTCGGTTTGGATTACGATCCAGAAAATGTGCCATACCATCCTAAATCTTATCTCAAAATTTCAAAAAAAGGAGTTAAAGAAGGAGATTTCACTTTTGTCATCGGCTATCCAGGACGGACATATCGTAACTATTCTACGATAGAGTTAGAGTATGATATTTTAAGGATGCAAAAACGTAAGGATCAATTTCAGAAAATTATAGATTTTTTTGAAGATGCTGGAAATAATAATCGCGAAATTCAGATAAAATATGCCAGAAAAGTGCGTGGATTAAGTAACACGGTCAAAAATTATCAAGGTAAAATTGACGGCTTTAAAAAATATAAAATTTTAGAAAAAAAAAGAGCTGCAGAAAATACTTTCCTAAATTGGGTAAAAAGAGACAAAAAAAAGCACCAACAATATGGCGATATTATTAATAAACTAAAAAAATTTTATGATAAATATAAAATACATCAGGATAGGACAGAAGCTTTAAATTCTATTACGAACAGTTATATGGGCCCGGCTTTGCTTTCCCAGGCCTATCTAATTTATCGAACAGCAACTGAACGACAAAAACCGGACATGGAACGAGAAGACACTTATCAAGAACGGAATCTTCCTTTCATCAAACAACGTGTGAAAATGGCCGAAAAAGGTTATGATCTGGAAGTTGATAAGAAATTTTTTGTTTTTGTTTTGAAAAATTTAGCTGAAGATCCTCCAGAAAATTTGCCCAAAACATTAAAAACGCTTATTCAAGATACCTCTGTAGTTTTGCAAAAACGTGTTGAAACATTCTATCAAAATACCGTGCTGACCAATGTCGATAAGCGCTTAGAACTATTGGAATACTCACCAGAAAAGCTTTTGAAGCTGAATGATCCGTTCCTCAATCTGGCCGCAGAAATTGAAGAGCAATTAAAATCACTAAGAGAAGAATCAAAAGCCCTGGCACAAGAAAGGGCAGATTTGAAGAAAATTTATATTAGAGCACTATTAGAATTCAATTCCAGGAAGTTGGCACCGGATGCCAATTCAACCATCCGACTTACTTTCGGTACGGTCAAAGGGTATTATCCGCGCGATGGAGTCTATTATTTACCGGTAACCACGCTTTCTGGTGTTTTAGAAAAAGATACGGGAGAGCCTCCTTTCCGAGTCCCGGAAAAACTCAAAGAGTTAGCAAAAAACCGCGATTTCGGCGATTATCTCGATCCCGATCTCAATGACATTCCAACGTGCTTCCTCAATACCACAAACGTCACAGGTGGTAACTCGGGATCTCCCACACTGAATGCGAAAGGAGAACAAATCGGGATTATTTTTGACATGACTTACGAAAGCGTTATTGGAGACTACTATATTATTCCTGAATTGCAGAGAACCATTAGTGTGGACATTCGTTATGTACTTTTTATAACTGAAAAGTTTGCTGGGGCAAAACATATTATTAAAGAACTGGAAATAAATTAAAACAATTTATTTTTTTCAATTTCCATGGTTCTTTAACCTTAATTTTTAAAATAATAGAACTTAAAGTGTCTCAAAATATTTAAGTGTAAGTAATTAAAAAACATGGAGCACGCTTCAAATTAAAAATAAAAAATAAGAATTAAAAAGCAGAGCAGATAAAATTCAGTAAAGTTTTACAGTTAAAAATTTGACACGTTTGTTAGAGAATCAGAAATGGGAGAAAGCTTCTGGTAAGAGGGAGTGGTATGTGTGCAAGTTCAGGTACCGATATTATTATTGATTTAAGGTTCGTCGGTTTGTACCTGTTAGAGGTTAATTCTTCAGATCTATGAAGGGGTATTATTCCCCTAAAAGAAATGTGAACCTTTTTTTATGTACCAATTTAGCTTCGGAGGTTTAGAATAGTAATCGCCTTTTTGATAACCGAATAGCTGGTTTTACACTTTACTTTTTATTTATAATAACCTTATAGCGTCTCACCTGAGGGAATGGATCATAAATAGTTGTGTATAATTTACCATCATTATCAACATGAATCGGATTTCCAATTTCCGGTGTCGAAGAATCATTGTATATTGAATATAATAGTTCACCTTCACTATTGAAAAGATCAATCATATTCTGATATTTTAACTCTGGGGCAGTATTATTCTGACTTTGAGCAATATGTCGGTCTGGATCTTTTAAATTTATTGGCCAAGACGAATAACTTATTTCATATTTATCTAACAACTTCATTGGAGCAGATAACGAACCATAAGTAGCAACTGATTGATAATTACCATTTGCCCAAACACCTGGACGAACTAATTTTTCAAAATCTCTCGTAACTTTTTTGATTAACTTTCCTTCAATGTTATAATATTTAATTTCATAATTATGATAATTTCCAACAGCAATCATTTCATCCAATACATTAACATCCATTCCTATACCTACATAGGATGGAATTTTGACACCAATATCTTCAACAATATCTATTTTGTTTCTTATTTTAAGCGTATCATTTAGCTCAAATAATATTATACAAATACCACATTCGCCAGTTATGCTCTGTGTAGCTACTAAAATATTAGGTTTGATAAAACCTATTAAAGAAACTCCAGCTATTTTCAAACTGGCCAGAGTATAACTTTTTTGATAATTTCCATTTAAATCAAAGCGATCAATTCGAGTGCCTGAAATATTACTCACATAAATATATTCCTCTCCATCACAAATGGCACCGTACGTACGATTAAATTCACCAGGTCCTTGACCTTCTCTCCCCTTCGACCATAAAAAATTTCCATCAAAATCAAATGCTACCAAACGATTATCTTTCCGATCGAAAATATAGACATTTTTATTATTGTCAGTAAACACCGATCCAATTCCTGATAAAATTTCTACTTTTGGCTCATTTTCCTTCCCGAAAGTTTTCTCCAATTCAAATGAAATGGGGGGAATCGATTCTTTTTGCCATAATCCATGTTCTGGATTCTCGACAATTAACACACCATTTTTTACTTCTTTTTTTATTTCGCTGGAATCACATCCGATTAATAAAAACAATAACAGTATGATATGTAGAATATACTTCATTTCGAGTTCCTTCTTTTTTATGGTGTATAACTTTTGGTATAACCTGCGCAAAAATAGTATGCATCAGTGTTTTAAATTTAATCCGTAATGCAAGCGTAGCACAGATTTTCAGATTCGAAACAAATCCTTTTGCATCAATGTTAATTTCATCTTTATAACCGCCCTCATTCATGTTGTCTTCAGTACCGACTCTTCCGTTCCGTACCGATATTAGACAAAGAAGTTTTCAAGGCGTTGATTCACCGGGCATCGGTGAACGGTGGTACTGAACCATGCGCCATTTGTCCCCATCGCGGACATAAGTTGCTGAATAGCGGAGTCGCCGGACCAAAGGCTTACCCTGGATGGGTTTCTCTTTCCGAACCAAGGTTCCAATAACTAAACCCGTACTCCCAATAACCTGATAGTAATCATCGATCAGTTCAATCTCTAAGTGCTCCATTGAGCCCAACCAACGTTCAATTCTTGCTTTGTAGGACAACGGTTCATGTTTTCTTGGTGAGGTGGATGCCCAACCGAATCCGACCGCGGTACCTTCTATTTCTACAATCTTATCCACATCTCGGGCATTTATCGCCGCAAGACGCCTTGCTTCTGTTGCCTTTAGACTCTCTAAAACCTCATCATCGGCTTGGGTTGAGATCTCTTTTTTTTCAATACATCCAATTATTAAAAAAATAATAAATAAACTACAGATAAAAATAAGATTGTAGTTTCTCATTGTTAGCACCTATTCCTTAAATTTTACTTAACAGAACTTTTATTTACTAAATCTACCTTCACACCAAGTATTTAGTT
>CAYLYM010000144.1:0-8854 GCA_964387645.1 uncultured Calditrichaceae bacterium
CAAATATTTTTAAACAAATTGTTTTATTCAACAACTCAAAAAACCCCATTGATTTTTTCATTTCGGAATATCATATTTACCTATAGGTAGATTAATTACGATGGTTACTTTGTGCAGTCATGAGTATGCAAGGTTACTTGCTGCATTTTTTCATTTTGATCTGAATTTTATGTATTTTATAATTTGGTAGATTGAAATGTTAATGGAATTGATATTTTTATAAAATTTTTATTTTTTCGGAACAAACACATTTTTGGAGGAGATGTCATGAAAAGATCATTTGTTGTTCTTCTGACTGTTCTCATTATTCTGTTAGGTTGTTCAGGTTCGCAGACTGCGGTTAAATCAAGTTATTCTCAGGACAAAATTGTCTTTGCCGTACTTCCTTTAAGTGTTCAGCCTGCTGGAGTTGAAGGATCGGCCAAAGCCGCCTCACTTATTCAAAAAGCATTGATCGAAAAAATTTCCCAGACCAAAAACCAGGTGATAAAACCTGATGTTGTGGCGGCAAAAATGAAAGAATTAAACATTTCTGCCTCAAACCTCGATCGTGAGCAGGTGGTGAAGGTTGGCGAAGCATTGAAAGCTGATGTGGGTGTTTTCGGTGTTCTGGATTACCGGAAAGGGCCCGAATCAGAAAAAACGGAAGAAAACTTCATGGTGCGGATCGTTGCCGTGGATATCAAGACGGGCAACGAGGTCTGGGAAACCAGAACCGGCCGTATTTTTAACTGGAATCTGGATCCGGAAAAAAGCGCCAAAGAAATTGCCGCCTCATTTGTCAGTGAGATTATTTATTCTGCCCGGTGAACGTCTTTTCTCATTCTACTCTTTCTTTTTGCCATCTGGAATCCTGATATATTGTTCTATCACATGAATATTAGAAAATATTGAAAAAGATAGTAGGAAGAGGGCAGGGTGTTTCCCTCTTCCTTTTTATTATTTTAGGGTAAAAAATATTGTATGAGTATGAAAAGGAGAGAATTTTTAAAAACGACAGGCATGGCAGCAGGTAGTCTGGTCATGATGGATTTCGGTTCAGCAAGCGAAACGAGCGTACCATCCTATTTGAAAGATTACGCTGATCTTTACAAATTGAATCCGAAGAAAGCGGCGCTGGAATGGTTCAAAAATGCCAGATTTGGTCTATTCATGCATTACGGTGTTTATTCGCTTTTAGGGCGCGGCGAATGGGTGATGTTAAGGGAAAAAATACCGGTAAAGGAATACGAGAGATTGAAAGACCAGTTTACGGCCAGAAACTTTGATCCGGATTTTATCACCGATCTGGCTCTGGAAGCGGAAATGAAATATGTAAACTTGACGTCCAAGCATCATGATAGTTTTTGTTTATTTCGCACCAGAGAAACAACTTTCAACAGCGTGGAATCAGCTGCCCGGCGAGATCTGGTAGGAGAACTGGCTGAAGCCTGCCAGAAGAAAGGTCTGGGGCTTTTTCTCTATTATTCCTATGCAGCAGACTGGCGGCATCCTTATTTTTACGCTCGGGAAGCTGGTTGGAAAAATGCCCGTCCCGCTTACGATAAACCGGAACCTTTTTACAAATGGAAGAAAGATGAAGATTTTAAGCATTACATTGAATATGCTCATAACCATTTCAAAGAACTGTTGACCCAATACGGGCCAATTGCCGGTATCTGGTTAGACCCCATCATGGGTTATTACTCCCGCCCCGATTTATTCCCCATTGAGGAAACCTACGCTTTGATTCGCTTGCAGCAACCGCAGGTACTAATTTCCTTTAAACAGGGTGCCAACGGCGATGAAGATTTTGCTGCGCCGGAGCGCAGCGGGCGTTCGCTGGCCAACCGGTTAAAAGATCCTGAAAAACGTGAAATTGCCCGTAAAGCCTGGGAAAAGAACAAGAACAAACACAACGAGATTTGCGACACCCTGCAGCCGCGCGTGTGGGGCTATAAGAAGGATGATGTCGGTAAACATCGCACCGCCGATGAAGTCATGAAAATGTTGGAAGATGCGTGGGCGGCGAATTGTAATCTGCTACTGAATACTGGTCCCTTGCCGGATGGTTCAATCGATCCAACTGATGTGCAAACACTGCGAGAAGTTGGGCGACGCTTGAGGATACGACAGGGGTAAATTGTTTATCATTACCTGGCATTGATCGAAAAAGCTCAGAGAGGCAAAGTAGAAAATAGAGGTACGACTTATTATATCGCCAGCGGTCCAAATGTGTTTGCGGAGTATGACGGTTCCGGGAATCTGGAGGCGGAATATATTTATGGTTTGTATGGCTTGTTGATGAAGAAAGATTCAGAAGTGCAGGAGCATTATTACCTCAAAGACCATCCCGCCGGAGCGGGACAGGTCTCAGGTAATAATCGCCAGATGAGCGGTGAGAATATGCGGCGGGATTTCTACCCTTATGGTGAGGCCTATATCGCTTCTGGCGATGGGACGAATTACCTTTTTACGGGTAAACCGTTGGATGAAGGAACTGGGTTATATTATTTTGGGGCCAGGTATTACGATCCAGGTATAGGCAGGTGGTATGTGCCGGATCCGGCGGGGCAGGGATTCTCGCCTTATGCGTATTGTGGGAATAGTCCCATTATTCATACGGATCTGGATGGAGAGTTCTTTGTCGAGGCGATGATTATTGGATATGCAATTTACGGAGCTTACAAGGGGTATACACAAAGCGGAGGAAATTGGATGTATGCTGTTCCAGGTGCTATTCAGGGAGGTATGCAGGGAACAATTGCTGCTGCTTCTCTAAATTTGGGTAATATGGTTTTTAAAGAAACTGGAAGTATATTATTGAGTCAATTAACAACATCTTTATCTTATTCTGGTGGAAATTATGCCTTATCAGGTGGGAAAAGTGGTTTTTCTATTTCAGCCGGTCCCTTTTCTTATAACTTTAAAAAAAGGGCTTTTAATATTGCCAATCCCTTTGATGATAATTGGAATTCATTAAGAGGAATAAAACAAGGAATGCTCGATTGGATGTCTTGGGGACCATTTTTATATGACGCACGAGATATTCCAGGTATGAAATATATTAGATTTGCTAATGATTTACCAAATACTTCACTTGCTATTTTATATAATAATTTAAGAGGTGATAAATTCTCGCACTTTGATTGGGATGATTTAATATTTTATTACAATTCTAAAGGTGATGCGGGATCAACTTCTATGGGACATACAATTTCAACAGGATCAGGAATTTTGAAATCAATGTCAAGTGGTAGTTTACCAAAATACATGTTACGAACACTTGCTCATGAAAAAATGCATGTGCTACAATCAGGTTCATTTGGCCCGACTTTTTTTCCATCCTATTATCTCAATGAAGGATTAGGTTATTTTGCTAATTTTATAAAGTATGGGAATTTTAGAAGACCATTTGGATTTCATGACTATAATTTATTTGAAATATGGGCTCGTCGTTATGCTGAAGGAATTTCTGGATATCCTTATATTTATTAACTGCATTAGTTTGTGGAGGAAGCAAAATGAAAGGAATGTTTAATATTATTCTAGCTCTAATTGTTCTATCATGCATTTCGTGTGGAACTTCTAGTCATCGTTATTATCAATATTGGTTTAAAAACTTTGATATGGATTTAGCTATAAAACAATTCTTACAAGAAAAACAAATGTATCCTCTGAATTCGGAACCTTACTACTATTTGGGCTTATGTTACTTAAAAAAAGCTAATCTTACCAAAAAAGATGAATATTATAAGAAAGCAATAATTGAAATTAAACATGCCTACAAATTAGAAAATAAAATAAAAATTGCAATTGCGTTATTAAACTGTTACAAATCCTATGGTGACAAACTTTTTAATGAAAATAAAATTGAAGAATCTTTGAAAATTTATAGAGAATATATAATATTTTCTGAGGAATATATTTTTAAAAAAATTAAATAGTCTTTTATATAGGGACCTGAACAAAGGTGCTTTAATCATCAACGATGCTTCTGGTAAGAGAGTCGCCAAGAAACTCACAGGGGAATTGATATTATATTGGCGAACCGGAATACAATTATTTCAGAAAGGAATACGTGGGTTCAGTGCGCCTCGTTTTGGATGAAAGCGGCTCTGTTCAGGAAAGTTATGCCGAAGGCACCTCTTCCGGAGTTGGTATTCCCTTTATGGTGAAGTTGTGAACGCAGAAATTTCCGGTCAATCTTAGGAGGAGCTAAAGTGAATAACCATATGACAAAAGCCGGCGCAGACGTCCACACTTTTGATAACATTGGCCGAGTAAAACAGATAAATGCCAATTCCACAGTTACCGATGTCTCGTATTATATTTTCAACAACATGACGGCCTACGGTATCTTTAGATATTCATATGACGCCTACAACCAGCGCATAAAAAAGGTTGAGAACAATGTAACGACTTATTATATCACCAGCGGGCCGAAGGTGTTTGCGGAGTATGACGGTTCAGGGAATCTGGAGGCTGAATATATTTATGGTTTGTATGGCTTGTTGATGAAGAAAGATTCAGAAGTGCAGGAGCATTATTACCTCAAAGACCATCCCGCCGGAGCGGGACAGGTCTCAGGTAATAATCGCCAGATGAGCGGTGAGAATATGCGGCGCGATTATTATCCTTTTGGAGAGAATTACACGGCAAGTGGTGATGGTTCCGCTTACCAATATTCCGGGAAAGAACTTGACGAAAACACTGGTTTATATTATTTTGGGGCCAGGTATTACGATCCAGGTATAGGCAGGTGGTATGTACCGGATCCGGCGGGACAGTATTTTAGCCCATATGTGTATTGTGGTAGCAGCCCTGTAGTATTGACAGATGATGATGGTAGGTTTGCTCAATCTATTCCGGTCATAATTTCTGCCTATAAAATTTATACGACCGCCAGGACAGCCTATCATATCTATAATTCCTGGAAAGAAGGCGGATTCGGAGCGGCTTTTAGCGCTTTTGTAAGGGGTACAATTTCCTATGGTGCAAGTGAGATTGCCGGTGGTTATACATCCGGGATTATTCCGGAAGGAGATACATTTATAGAAGATGCGCTAACACAGTTAGGTAACACAGCAATTGAAACTGGTGCCAGAAAAACAGCAAGTGCATTTGCATCCGGAGAAGATATTAAAAAGTTTCCCTCTATTTTCCTAAATGGCGCTTATCAAGGTGCAAAATGGTCCGTAGCAGAACAATTGCTCTTTGGGACGTATAGGGGGTGGGATGATATCTCTGATAAAGAAATAAAAGATGCAGAAAAAGAATTAACAATGGAAGAGGAAACTCTTAAGAAAATATATGGTGGTTATACTCAGGGTGGGGTGCTTAGTTGGATAATGAGAGGTTTTAAAAATACAGCACAAGAGAGATATGGGTATTTTAATTTACCCTGGTCTTATAAGGGCAAGATAAATGGAAAGATATGGGTTAGTAGTAGTCTAATTATTGAAGAGTTTGGACATTACATGCAAATGAGACGTTTTACATGGCCAGTTTATGCTTTAACATTTCCCATAACTGATGTAATTTTGAATCGATATGGTAGTGGACCATATGAAAAATCATATTACGAGTATGCGAAAAATTGGAGAAAATATTATGATTCATATTAAATTGGTTAGTATTGCAGTCCTTTTTTATTTACTATTTCTAAGTTGTGCACATATCCAGTATTTTTATGTACCTTTGAATGAAAAAAAAGGGATTGAAGATAACGGTGAATATGCACCGAATATTAAATCTATTATTAAAGACGAAAATTATAAATTATTATTATTTGGAGATCAATTTGGTAATAGTAATAGTCTAACCTTGAAATTGTACGCATTTAATAAATCATTTAGTTTAAATATAAATGAATTGAAGATAGAGGACAGTAAAGGAATTTCCTATAATTATGAATATATGCCGCATTTTGGTGAAGAACGTTTTGGCCGGTTTGATTCTTCTCAACATTATGAATGGAACATAGACCGTTTTGATTCCTCAATAACTCGGATACATTTCAACACCCCAAATTATTTTGATGATGAACTCTTTTTAATTGTTAAAATTCCTGATTTGCATTTTGAAGATAATCAAATAATAAAAGTCCCGGTAATTAAATTAAAATTAATGGAACCTACTCCCGAAACTATTAAACAGAGACTTGAACTGTTAGAGACAATGTATGATTCCACGAAAATCGGAAAATAAAATTATTATTTTAATGAGGACTGGGCATTAAGAAATTTTGGCAGGGCACCCGCGGTTGAGTTTGTTAATTATTGTAATATTGGTTGGAATTGGAAAAGCTTTTATAGCAAAACTACTGGTCTGCCCATGAATAATATAAATATGAGTTGGACTTGCTTTTGGTCACATGAATACGGCCATTATCTTCAAATGTAAAGATATGGAGGCCGTTTGATTTATTTTTTTATGCAAATATTTATACCCGGTTTTCATAATAAAATGGAAATGGAAAATAATTGGTAAGATACCATTAAACAAATCATTCCAGAAAGGTTTAATTATGAAAAGATATTTTATATGATTGTCTCATTAATCCTAATATCGATTTCATGCCATACCTATTATGTTGGTTATTTGAAACCTGAAGATTTAAATAATTTTAATCCAAAAAAGAGAAAATTCTTGATTAAAAATGATAAGTTAAATATTGAGATATATGCTATGCTATGTTATGGAATGGAATATTTGAATTATTTTTATGTTTATCGACTAGCAAAATTATTAAAATTTCCACTCCTTCTATTCAATTGATTTCCGAAGATGATAGTATATTAACTTCTTTTGAAAAGTACGAGGCTTTTCAAGATAGTTATCAAATAAGTGATAATGATACTATTTGTATAGAATATTCTGGTTTTATTAAAAATTTTTATGAAAAAAGGGATAAATTATCTAAAGAATTATATTATATCGAATTTTACGATTTGAAGGATCTTGAGAATAATTCAATAATAAAAATCCCAAAAATTCCAGTACGAATTGAATGGATACAACCTAAAAAAGAGGTTAAGTAGTAAATTTCCTTTAAAATCTTTATAGGGAATGGATCAGCCCCAATATAATTCAGAAAAACATTCACGAATCTAAAATAAAAAAATAAGGTGCTACAGCATATAAAGTAAGTACTTCCATTAAAGCGGATAAGCTCCAAAGGAATAATAAAAGCATAAGGAAATAAGTAAGCTATTAAAAAATGGCGTGAGAGAGGATAAAAATTTATCCAATAAACTGTTCCAGAAAGCAGTAAAGAAGTTAATACAGGAGATTTTAGATCAGAAGGTATAAGATTCTTTAGTTGTCCCCGAATAACCAAATAACTAATTAATTATAAAGGGTTTGTAAAAGCTATTTTCTGGTACTATATTGCAATAAAAGAAAAAATAACCCCTAATATCTGGTGATTTATGACTACCATCAGTATGAAGTCCTTCAGCTTTTCCAATCTATATTATATCAGATTCTCATTAGGAAGCACCTACTTTGTATCCTGGTCAATCAAATTAATTGGTCTTATTTTTAGGCGGAATTATGATGGACATACTTTATCCTCTTTGTTAGAGCAAGTTCACAGATTAGTTGGCTGGTATCTCAGAAAAGCCCATGTGAATTTGGAGTATCGTGTTCATAATTCCCAAGGGGGAGAGATAAGTTATGACAGTGAACATTAGGAAGATAAGGAAGTACACCCGCGGGGCGAGGAAATGGATAAAACGAAGATCGGCAATTGATTCAATCTTTGGACATTATATGCAAATGAGAGCTTATAGCTGGCCTGTATATGCTATTGCATATCCTTTCACTGATGCGATTAGATATCCCAATGGTTACTTTGAACGAACGTATTGGGAGTACGCCAAAAATTGGAGGAAATATTATAATGGCAAATATTAAAAATTTAATAATAATTATATTCATTTTATTGTTAAGTAGCTGTGGACATAAGCTATATTATTTTATACCCTTGAATGAAAATTTGAGGGTAGAATTTTTAGAAAAACATTATGAACCTGTTAGTATATATGTTGAAGACGATAACTATAGAATAGTTATAAGTGGAGGACAATTTGGGACTCTGAATGGAATAGAACTTAAATTATTGTCATATGAATATTCAATCAGAACGAATATAAATGATTTAAAAATAAAAGATAATCTAGGTACAGAATATGATTTTATCTATAAACCAAACTTATGGAAAGATACTTTAGATTACTATCCTTCTTCGCAACCTTTTGATTTACATATTCATCCTTTTGATTCTAGTGTAACAGATATAAAGTTTTTCACAGCAGCATATTTCAATGATGAAAGATATTTAATTCTCGAGTTACCCGAACTCATTGTTGATGAAAAAAGGATTATAAAACCACCAGAAATTAGATTAAAATTTTTAGATTATAGGGGTTTTATAAAAAAGATTCAGGAAAATAAGTAAAGCGTTTGAGTTTAGTATTGATTTTAAAATAAAAAAATCAATTTTTTATTCATTGAAAATATAAATATACATTTTTTTCTGTAGTAATAAGAAAAAAGGATGGGCTTGATCATAACAAGAATCTCTTATTTAATTTTATTATCTAAAATATAATAACTATGACGCCTACAACCAGCGCATAAAAAAGGTTGAAAACAATGTGACGACTTATTATATCACCAGCGGTCCAAATGTGTTTGCGGAGTATGACGGTTCCGGGAATCTGGAGGCGGAATATATTTATGGTTTGTATGGCTTGTTGATGAAGAAAGATTCAGAAGTGCAGGAGCATTATTACCTCAAAGACCATCCCGCCGGAGCGGGACAGGTCTCAGGTAATAATCGCCAGATGAGCGGTGAGAATATGCGGCG
>CAYLYM010000145.1:0-8539 GCA_964387645.1 uncultured Calditrichaceae bacterium
GAAACACTTTTGGTTTTAGCAAGAATTTTTAGCAGCTTGGGCCGTTTTGGGCAGGCTGAGCAATATTATAAGTTGGTGGTTCAGATAGATCCAGGTAACAGAGAAGCTAATCAGGAATTGAAAAATCTACGACTTAAGAAGAAAAAATTATAAAATATATTTTTAATTTTTGCGATAATTCATATTACAATAGTTTCGTTTTTTTACTTTTGTCGGTTCATATCTTTATCTCCAATGATTATTCTGCATTTTGCTTTTTTTCATTTTTGAAAGATCGTTTTTAGTATAAAGTTATTGCAATTAAAAATAATCAACCCCATCTTTTTGAGGTTAAAATTACTTGCCAGAGATGGAATGTGAACTATTCCAATTGATGAGAAGATAAAGTGTATAACTTTTTAAAAAGTTTTATTATTATCTGGAATTCTTTAAAATGTTCCATTGTTTTTAAAGCCATCTGGAAAGAGCCAGGAATATATTTTAAATAAGATGTATTTCCTGTAAGACGTGCAGAATAAATGAAAGCACCCGCATCATGTAATTTACGTTGAATAATTGTGTATTTTATTAACTGTTCGTACTCTTCGGGATTATAATTTTGATGAACAAGCTTATTTTGCCTGTAAAATTTTTTCTTAAGGACCTTCCTGAAATCGTCTGTTAATTGGATGTACGAATCCCATAGAAGCGATACGAAATCATAAATGGGGGTTCCACTGCGAGCATCTTGAAAGTCAATAATTTGAAAAGGTTGATTCAAATTATGTGAATCGTAAAATATATTGCTGCTCTGAAAATCACGGTGCACAAAAATAGGTAGCTTAGAATCCAATAACTGACTAATTTTTGTTGAGAAATTGTAAAACGCTTTTTCTTCTTCTGGTGTAAGGTGATAACTAAAATAATTTTGGATTAGTTGTTTTTTAACATGAAATTGGAATTCGAATAAAAATTTATCTTTGTCAAAGTAACGTTTGAAGGCTGGACAATGTGCTTCAAAAATAGCCTTGGTTTGCAAATCTATTAAATAATCTACTAAACTATGGTAAAGTTGTTCTTTTTTGTGAGAATGATTTTTTAAATAGTCCAGAACTCTTTCTCCCTTGGCATGGTCAAGAAAAATCCAACCTTTTTCCCGTTGAATTTCGAAAACACGTGGCTGGGCAATCCCATGGCGTTGTAAATAATAACTGATGTTTAAATAGTCATCTGCTATTTCCAGTCGATCTACCGGTATTTGCATAAGAATGATCTCATCATGTGGAAAATAATTCCGTCCCCTGAAGTTTAACCGATAATATTTCCGAACAGAAGCACCACTATTTAGTTCCTCAATGCTGAAATCTTCAGAACCAAAAAAGTTTGAAAGTTCTTCTTTAAGCCTATCTATTTTTTTCATTTACCTTGACGTTAATACTGATTTAGAATTTTACTGAAGTTGAAATTTGATTTTATATTGTCGGTTTATTTAATTTTTATTTTTTAATGCTATTGAAATGTATATTGATAGAAAATCTTCTTTTGCTTAGTTTATTCAGAAAAATTTTCCGAGTTTGGTCAAATTTTTAATGTGCCCCCTGTTATTATTTCCCTTTATTAAATAGTAATTCGATCGTTTATTTTTCCTATTAAATTGGCCTGGTTGCATTTTCCAACCATTTGCGTTCACTTTCATTTAAATATGGAGAGAGAGTTTGTCTTACTTTTGCATGATACGCATTGAAATAAGCAATCTCTTCTTTTGAGAGTAAAGATTTTTCTACCAAATTTAAGTCAATTGGACAGAGGGTTAGGGTTTCAAATTTATAAAAAGTCATTTCATCAGTAGATTTTTCTTCGTCCTTTACTGTTAGGATAATATTTTCGATCCGTATACCATATCCGCCGGTTTTATAGTACCCCGGCTCGTTCGAGAGGATCATTCCGGGTTCTAATTTTACTCCAAGGCCACGATAGTAAGAAATAGCTTGTGGCCCCTCGTGAACATTTAGATAGTGCCCAATTCCATGACCTGTTCCGTGACCATAATTTAAACCTACGTCCCACAAAGGTTTTCTGGCGATTGTGTCTAATTGATTACCGGCGGTTCCCTGTGGGAAACAAGTCATGGCTAATTGTAAATGGCCTTTTAGCACCCTTGAGAACCGGTCTTTCTGTTCAGGAGTGGGATTACCTAATGCTATCGTTCTGGTAATATCTGTAGTGCCATCAAGATATTGGCCACCTGAGTCGATCAAGAATATTCCTTCAGGCTTGAGTTGGATATCTGTTTCAGGGGAAGCAGCATAGTGGACAATTGCCCCATGAGCAGCGTATCCGGCGATGGTTTCGAAGCTTGGCCCCTGATAAAGTGGCTGTTCTCGACGAAATGATTCCAATTTAGTTGCCGCGGAGAGTTCTGTGACCTTTTCATTGGGAACTGCATTTTCAAGCCAATGCAAAAATTTTACCATGGCAATCCCATCTTTCACTAATGCCGATTTGATTCCTTTAATCTCTGTTTCATTTTTAATTGCCTTGAGAAGATGAATGGGACTTGGTCTAAATAATAATTCACTTTTGCTGTTCAGGCAAGATACGATCCATTGACTGGTAATATCTGGGTCTAACCAAACCTTTTGACCGGGTTTATGGAAGTTTATTAGAAATGATTTAAAATCGTGATAAGAATGCAACTCCACTTGATTTTTCAAGTGGGATTCTAACTCTGGAGTTATTTTCTTTGGATCAATAAACAGGTGGGCACTATCTGTTCCAACAACTGCATAGGCTATTGTGACAGGATTATATTGAATATCTGCACCTCGAATATTATACAACCAGGCAACTGCATCAAGGGTAGTAATAACGTGAATGTGAGCTTTCTCAGAAGCCATTTTTAATCGTAGCTTGTGCAACTTTTCTTGAATGGATTCTCCGGCATATTTTAAAGGATAAGGTTTCACTGGTGCTTCAGGAAATTGTGGACGATCTTCCCAAATTTCATCAATAAGGTTAATTTCAATATATTCAAGGTCGATTTCCCAGGAATTTAGATATTCTTTCAATTCTTGAGCTTGTTTGCAGGATATGAGTTGTGGATCAATACCTACCCGATACCCAGGATGAAGTTCATCCTTTAACCATTCTTGAATTTGTGGGGTCTCCGGAAGTCCAATTTTAAATAAGGTAATACCGCTACCTTGAAGTTCTTTTTCGGCTTGTAGAAAATATCTGGAATCAGTCCATAAACCTGCTTTATCCAATGTAACTACCAGATCTCCAGCTGATCCCGTAAAACCGCTTATCCATTCTCGACGTTTCCAGAAGTCGGGTAAATATTCATTTTGATGCGGATCTGTGCTAGGGACTAAATATGCTTGGATATTATGTTTTTTCATTAGGTTACGTAATTTTTTAAGTCTTTCTGGTATCATGATAAATTCATCCTCAACTCAATTTAAATTTTTGTGGTAAGATATTGAAAATTCCGAAAACGATAAAGTCTTTTCTAAAAATTTGATTTTTTCGAAAGCAAATCATGAAAATCGATGGAAATATTTTTCAAAGTTATCAAAATTCCAAGTAGTGCTTGTGATTGATCTTTTTGAATTTTGATTTATTTTGTTAAAGAATATTTACACTGTTTTTTTTAGATAAGGTACTTAATAATTAATAGGAAGGAAATTAATTCCCCAAAAATAAACCATCGCGTTTAATCCCAGGAACTGAAAATAATTTTAAGGTCGTCATGTGTTAATTGTTTAATTAAACTTTTCTCAGAAGTAATTGTTTCGTGAAAAATCTCTTGTTTCTGTTTTTGTAATTGCAGGATTTTTTCTTCTACTGTATTTTTCACGATATATTTGTAAACAAATACGCGGTTGACCTGACCAATACGGTGAGCACGATCGGTTGCCTGCTGTTCCACCGCGGGATTCCACCAGGGATCTAAATGGATGACGTAGTCGGCAGCGGTCAAATTAAGTCCTAATCCACCTGCCTTTAGTGAAATTAAAAACAATTTAATATTTGGATTTGATTGAAAATTATTGATTCGTGCTTCACGATTTTTCGTTCTTCCATCCAGATATTCATACCGCCAACCACGGTTTTCAACGATTTTTCGAACCAAACTAAGGAAACGTACGAATTGAGAAAACACAAGTACTTTATGCCCTTCCTCAAAGATTTCTTCTAGCATATCCTGTAATAGTTCTATTTTACCGGATTCTTCCAGGCCTACTGAATCGTCAAAAATTGCAGGATGACAGGCAATTTGCCGAAGGTACGTCAAGGCTTCTAAAATCATCAGGCGGGTTCTGGTAATGCCTTCTTGATCTATTTTTTCGAAGATTCTTTCCCGGTAGCTGTTCAGCCATTTTTTGTAAATAATTTTTTGTCGTTCGGTCATTTCCACTAGTTGAATGATCTCAGTTCGTTCAGGAAGCTCTTTCAGTACATCTTCTTTTTTCCTTCTTAATATAAAAGGAAAAATAATCTGTTTGAGTAGATTTTTTCTGCTTGTATCTTCAGAATTGCCTTTAATAAAACGAGCTTCGAATTGTTGTAAAGTTCCCAACATTCCTGGATTGAGAAAGTTAAATTGCGCCCAGAGGTCAATAATAGAATTCTCAATCGGAGTACCGGTCAGGCATAACTTGTGTGGTACGTTAAATCGAATTACAGCTTGATAAGTTTTTGTTGAAGGATTTTTTACTTTTTGAGATTCATCCAGAATCATGTATGACCAGGGATGTCTTCTTAAAATTTCCTGATCTTGCAAAAGAATTCCGTAACTGAGTAATACAATATCAAATTCCTTAAAATGAGTTGTCAGTCTTTCTCTTTCAGATCTCTGTCCTTTGTATTGTAGTGTTTTCAATTGTGGAGCAAAATGCTTAATTTCATTTTCCCAATTAAAAAGAACAGTTAAAGGGACCACAATAAGCGCTGGAGCATTCAGCTCTCCTTTATCCTTTAAATTCTGTAGAAATACTATAACTTGAATTGTTTTACCCAGACCCATATCGTCAGCAAGAATACCACCAAATCCGAAATCGTGTAAAAAGTGTAACCAATCCAGGCCGGCCTTTTGATAATCGCGTAATTCACCGCGGAAAAATGGGGATATCTCCACCGGTTGTATTTTCTTAAATGATTTGTATTTCTTTCGCCATTCCCAAAAGTGATCGTCCGCATCCACTTCGTCGGCTAATTTGACAATTTCCTCAATCAATGGTAAGGCAGCAGTGGATATTTTCTGATTTCCCTGAGTGTCCGAAGAAACCATCAAAGCAAAGAATTGCTGAAGTCGTTTTAGTAATTCTTCCGGTAAGTAAAGATTGGCGCCATCAGAAAGCCTGATATACCGTTTATTTTTTCGGATTTGATCTTTGAGATCGGGAATATTTAAAACTTCGTTGTCTAATTGAAATTTGAATTGTATATCCAACCAATCGATACCGCTGGAAATTTTTACTTTTAGTCGTGGAATACCTTTTCGTAGGCGGTAGCGACTTAATTTTTCTTCTCCATAAAATTCAATGCCTTTTTCGGCCAATTTAGGCATCTCCAGTCGGAGCCAATCCAGAATTTTGTACTGAGGATCGATTTGCCACCGATGTTGAATGTAAAAAAGTCCATGCGATTGAAGCATGTGTCGAATCTGATTTTCAGCTTCCTGATCTCTTTTGACCACAAATAAATATTTTTCCTGGGTTGCTAACGATTTTTCTGATGGGGGATAGGCAGGAAATTCCAGGTTATTGTATACAAATTTAACATCAGCATTAAATTGACCGGCGCGTTCATATAAATAAATACGAGTACCAATTAATGGCAATTCATAGCTTTTTAAATGTTCTTCAAGACTTTTCCAGTCCAGAGCTGGCAAAATTTTTGGAACAAAAGAATTGATAAAGTCTTTAAGTTCAGCCATCGGAATTTCGACCTGCTGCTGCAGCCTGAAGAAATTAACCCAGAAAAAGGCCGGGAGGTTCGATTCAACTCGGTAAAGTATGTTTCTGTAAAGCAGATACATGGGATTGGCACTTAAAACCTCAGTGCGTTCTTCTAAGATAATGGAATGGCCAGAAAAAACAATAGCTGGCTGAAGAATGTAATGTTCTCCTTCTTTAAAAATTCCCAGGGACAAATTACCAATTTCTTCATAAAATTCCAGGTCTTCATATTCTTTTGTTTCTGCGCGACGTAATTTTAATCGGCTGCCCTGTAACCAATCGAGGAGAAATCCAATGGGTTGGCCATAACTAAATAATCTACGTGTATCGTAATTAGTAAAAGAATATATGTATGAGAGCACGTTTAACTCATCCTGAGTAATATTTACCTTCTGCGATTCAATAATTTGCAAATTGAGTTTAACTTCCTTTCCTGGTTCTCCATCCAACCGAGTATATTCAGCATAAGGTGCTATCTCCCAGTTTGCTGGTCGTGTCTCGATGACAAAATAAGGTTGATATATCCCCTTACGTAAATCAAAAGATTGTGGTTGGGGGATTTTTTCTAACAATGCCGCTAATTGTTCAATTTGATTTTTCCAGGACATCTATCTTTACCATAATTTTTTTTACTACTATTAATAAATCATAATGTTTTTGTTTCCAAATTTATTAAGTTTTATTATAAGTAAAATTTAATTCAATGATTTTCATTTTTTAAACGGATTGAAATTTTTTTGGTTTTATCTTTCTGTAAATTTTAGTAACTTTAACTTCAACCAGATTATGAATATTTTTATCCTGATAAAGTTTTTATTTTTCCTTTTATCAGTTTTTTGTAATATAAGTTTCTGAACCAGGCTAAGAGAAAAATTGCCATAACAAAATTGGCAAAAAGCATACCTGTCCAAACACCATTAATCGACCAGATAAGCGAACCAATCCAAGCAAATGGTAAAATAAGAGCAAAAATACGAAAAACTGTAGCCATGAGTTGATATTTCCCCAGACCAAGCCCCTGAAAACTGGTAGTTGTACAAAGAGAAATGCCACTAAACAGATAACCTGGTGCCATAATTCGTAGTGCCATAGTGGTTAATTGAAGAACACGTGGACTGCGAGCAAACACTGAAGAAAAAAAATGTGGTGCAGTCGAGACAATTACACTGATGAGTAACATAATAGCAACGGTTATTTTTATTCCAGTAAAGTAAATTTTTTGAATTCGTTGGTATTGCTGAGCCCCATAATTGTGACCGGTTATAATGGCAATTGCCTGTCCAATTCCTATTACTGGTTGAAAAGCGATCATCTCATAGGTAAAAGCAATAGTATAAGCTGCTCGTGCTTCATCACCATAATTTCTTAATATGATAAAAATCAGGCTTATTGAAAAGCTAGTTAAAATTTGGCCTATTGATGCAGGAAATCCTACCTGAAATATGCCTGAAATGATTCGCCAGTCAAAATGTATATCAGATAATTTTAGTTTAATGGGTATTTCTTTAATAAATAAAATAAAAAGCGTATATAATACTGCTATGGATCGAGAAATACCGGTTGCTAAAGCAGCTCCCTTTATGCCCATGCCAGGAATAAAACCCCATCCGAAAATGAAAATGGGATCTAAAATGATATTTAATAGAGTACCAGTGAGCATGAATTTCATTGGACGGATAGTGTCTCCCCATCCGCGGAAGATATTGTTACTTAACATCCCTAAAAGATAAATTGGAGCAAAAATAAAAATAATAGTTAAATATTCAGAAATAGCTTTAAGCAGTTCACCACTGGCTCCTAAAAGTTGGAAAATGTAGATGTGAGTTAATAGACCTATTATGCTAATTGCCCCACCAAGGACCAGAGCAATTAAAAAACTATGTAAAGTTGCTTGAATAGCTCTTCCTGTTTTACCAGCACCTAAATTCCTGGAAATATAGGAATTCAACCCTATGCCCATACCAGAGCCCAGAGCAATGATAATGAGTTGGATGATAAATGCCATGCCAATAGCCGCGGTAGAAACATCACCAAGACGGCTTACAAAATAGCGATCGATAAAATTAAAACTGGTTTGAAAACTAAATGCTACAATCATTGGTGTGGATAATTTGAGCAAAAGTGGAGTAATTGAGCCGTTCAGAAGATCGTATTTCGGTTTATTCATGATAAATTGAATATCCAGTTTTAACAAACATGTAATGTAAAGAAGAAAAATTTATTCTCCTATATTAAAAATAAACAACCGATTGATTTGGTGGATTGATTTGGTGTTAAAGAGATTAGTTCACTTTAAACTGACAATTTGAGCAAGAATGTTATGTTGAACGAGGTGAAGATTTAATAAATTAGAAACTCTTCAACTTTGTTCGTGGTGAGACAAAAATCTTTTTTAGAGTGAACTTAAATATATTAAAAACCTTTGATTTAATCATAGAATGATAATGGAGTTTAATTTTTAAGTATCTTTTATCATTTTCTACCGATTAAAATCGGCGGTTAACACTTTTCCCAAACCCACTTCAGCGGGTTTCGAATAATCAGATAGCTGAATAATGGATTTAATGCAAGATAATTTTTCAAAGGTTTAATATTAT
>CAYLYM010000146.1:0-8177 GCA_964387645.1 uncultured Calditrichaceae bacterium
ACTAATATGGATGGTTTATTTTCGTTTCAAGCGATATTCCGCTTCGACACAAGAGACTACTACAAAGACATATATCTGTGGTTGTGTATTAGCAGGGGTGGCTTTGTTCTTAGGCTCTTCCTTTCAGCAAATTGGTATTGTTTATACAACCGCCGGGAATGCCGGTTTTATTACCGGGCTTTACGTTATTCTGGTGCCAATTATGGGAATGTTCTGGGGGCAAAAAAATGAGATCGGTACCTGGTTAGGAGCCATCCTTGCCTTGGTCGGATTGTATCTACTGAGCGTTACTGGTAAATTTCACATTTCATTGGGCGATTTCCTGGTTTTGGTTAGTGCCGTTTTCTGGGCGGCTCATGTTCATATTATCAGTTGGTTTTCCAGAAAAATTCATCCGTTGCTTTTAGCCTTCATGCAATTTGCCGTCTGTGCTTTTTTGAGTTTAATCGCAGCGTTGCTATTTGAAAAAATAGAGATGAAGAGCATACGCTTAGCAGCAATCCCAATTCTTTATGCCGGATTATTTTCAGTGGGAGTGGCTTATACGCTACAGGTTGTGGCACAACGATATTCACCTCCAGCAAATGCTGCTATTATATTAAGTCTTGAAGCAGTATTTGCTGTTTTCGGAGGATGGTTAATTTTGAATGAGGTTCTATCATTGAGAGGTATAGTTGGCTGCACCCTAATGTTTTTGGGCATGTTATTCTCACAAATGGGTGATGTTTCAAGGCTTTTCCGATGGAAAGTATTAATGAAAAATTTAGACTGATTTCGAACGAGAGGTATTTTAGTTAAAATTAAATGAGAATTTTAAAGCGGTTGGTGCGGTAGTTTTATTATTAAATGTAGTTTTGAAATAGTTTATTGAATTTTATTGAAAAATGTCTTCTATACATTCTTGTTAATCAATCAGGCTTAAGAATAAAGAGAAGTTGATCAAATTAATAAATTATACTCGCTGTGCATAATTAAATATATTCTTGTGTAAAAAGGTTATTTTTCTGTCGGGTTTATGAGACGCCAATGGAGAATGACATAAACTGCCAGCGTTAGCCTCGTCTGGCCGCCAGTTGTAGCGAAGCGAAGATCCAGTCTGGCAGGCAGCCGCTGGACAAGCCCGCCTGGTCGCCGGACAGGCCCGTCTGGCCGCCGGACAGGCCCGTCTGGCCGCCGGACAGGCCCGTCACTTCCCTGTTCCAAATTAAAAGATTCTTCATTCCGCAGGAGTGGAAGGAGGTATGACAATTACAATAATTACACAAAGTTAGAGCATTTTTGCAAATGAATTATGCAGAACTTATTAAATTATGATTTTTATGGGTATAATTATGGTAATTTATTCACTGAATTTTTCTTGCCTCTTTCAAGTGATTTTTCTATCTTTTTAAAAAATTATGGTGACGATCAATTAAAAAAACAAAAGGAGAATTGATCTATGAAGATCGAAGAAAACAAAATTTCCCGAAGATCGTTCATTAAGAGCAGTGCGGGAGTTGTTGCGGCCTCGACAGTCGCTGCCCCGTTATTTATCCCAAAGGAGATTTTTGGTGCCAACGACCGCATTCGGGTGGCTGTTTTAGGAGTACATGGCCGGGGGAAAAGTCATATTAAAGGATTTATGAATCTGGATAATGTGGAAGTTACTACGTTGTGTGATCCAGATATGAATGTTTTACAAGAAAGAGCAAAAGATTTCCAGGCAAAGTATGGTAAAAAGGTGAAATTAGAACAAGATTTGAGAAAAGTGTATGATGATAAGGATATTGATGTTGTAAGTATTGCCACACCGAATCATTGGCATTCTTTAGCAACAATTTGGGCCTGTCAGGCTGGAAAAGATGTATATGTAGAGAAACCTGGTTCACATAACATCTGGGAAGGCAGAAAGATGGTTGAGGCAGCCATCAAATATGATCGTATTGTTCAACATGGTGTTCAATTACGTAGCTCTAAAGCAATTCAAGAAGCCGTGCAACATCTTCGTAATGGGGTCATAGGCCGGGTTTATATGGCTCGAGGACTGGTTTTCCGCTGGAGAGGCGACATTGGTGATAAAGGATTTGAACCAGTGCCAAAAGGACTGAATTATGATTTATGGTTGGGACCAGCTCAGGAACGACCTTTTAGTCGGAATCTGGTCCATTACAACTGGCACTGGCATTGGGATTTCGGCAATGGTGATATTGGTAATCAAGGAATCCATGAGACTGATATGTGTATGTGGGGCTTAGACGTTGGGCTTCCGAAAAAGATAACTGCTATGGGCGGAAAATTTTTATGGAACGATTGTAAAGAAACTCCTGAAGTCCTTTCTGCAACCTTTTTATATCCAGACGAAAAGAAGATAATCGAATTCGAAGTGCGACCCTGGTGCACAAACTTAGAAGATGGCGCGGGTGTTGGGAATATTTTCTATGGAACGGAAGGATACATGGTCATTAAAGGTTATGAAACTTATGAAACATATCTTGGCAAGAAAAGAGAACCCGGTCCAAAAGGAAAAGAAGGTGGAGACCATTACAAGAACTTCATTGATGCGGTCAGGGCACATGACAAATCCATCCTGAATGGACCGGTTGAAACAGCTCATTTGTCTTCAGCCTTAGCACATCTGGGAAATATTGCCTTCCGGTTGGGGCGTGTTCTGGAATTTGATCCGCATTCAGAACGTTTTGTGAATGATGATGAAGCCAACACCATGCTGACCAGAAAATACCGTGAACCATACGTTGTGCCTAAGAATGTTTAATTCAATCATTTAGGTTTAGATTGAAAAAGCCATGCTCCGAATGATGAAAGAGCATGGCTTTTTCTATTTTTAAGAAAAGATTTAACCAGTAAAATAGATCAAAACCAGAGCAATGATAACCAGGATGACAAGAGAATGAATAACATCGCGGTAATCCCAACTGGCTCGAGAAGCGGTTTTATCTTCCGCCACTGTGGTAGAATATGTCAGACCACGAATTTGTTCTGCAGAAGGTCTTTTTGTGAATAAGCTAACTACTATAATCAGAGCCAGGCATCCAATGAAAGAATACACAGCGAAATAAAGAAAATTCACATTGGCAAAATCGTAGAGAAAACCACTTAAATGAGATTTGTTTAATTCTGTTATCAAACGTAACATTCCCAAAGTAAAGCCACCTACCAGTGCTGTCATGGCGCCTTTGGAATTGATCCTTTGCCAGAAAATACCCAACAGGAACACTGCGGTGATGGGTGGGGCAATATAAGCCTGAACACTCTGGAGATAATGGTATAACTCACCAGAGATATATTTCATCAGAGGAATCCACAGAATACCTGAAATAACTACCACAGTGGTGGCCACTCTGCCTACACGAACCAGAGTTTGTTCAGACGATTGAGGTCTGATTTTCTTGTAAATGTCCATGGTAAAAAGTGTGGAACATGAGTTAAAAACAGCCGCCAAAGAGCTCATTAGAGCTGCTAGTAAACCGCCAACAACAAGCCCTTTTAATCCAGTCGGAAGCAAAGCTTTTACCATGGCAGGGAAAGCCTGGTCTGCAGCAGAAAGTTCCAATTGGCCTGTTTTGGACAGAGCGTAAGCGATAATTCCTGGAATGAGGAAAATCCAGAAAGGTAACAACTTTAAGTATGCTGCGAAGATGGTCCCCCTCCGAGCTTGTGTTTCGCTTCGAGCAGCTAACGTCCTCTGGACTATGTATTGATCAGTGCACCAGTACCATATTCCGACTATGGGTGGAGCTAAAACCATCCCCAGCCAGGGGAAGTCAGGATGGTCTAAGGGAAGAAACATATTAAAATGTTGACTTCCTGCAATAGTTCGGAGATTTTCCCAGCCGCCTATTTTAATCAATCCTGTAATTGTTACTGTAATAGATCCTAAAATGAGAACGATAGCTTGTAAAGCCTCAGTATAGACGACAGCACGCAGACCACCTAAAATTGTATAAATTCCAGTTAAAATAACAATAATAAGAGCACCTGTCCAGAACTCAATTCCCATGAGAGCTTGAAAAACTACTGCACCAGCGTAAACTGTGACAGAAACTTTAGTAAGTATGTATCCAACAAGAGAGATTATCGAAAGAAACCAGCGGGCAGCCGGAGAGTATCGTTTTTCAAGGAATTCGGGCATCGTGAATACTTTACTGCGCATATAAAAAGGAACAAAGACCCAACCTAACAATAAAACAGCCCAGGAATGAAGCTCGTAATGGCCCATGACCACGCCTGTTTTGGCGGCAGTTCCCGCTAAACCTACAATGTGTTCAGAACCAACATTCGAAGCAAAAATGGATGCTCCAATAACAAACCAACCTACATGTCGACTGGCTAAAAAATAATCGGTAGAATCTTGAGGTTTTTGTCTAATAACCCAGGCTGCAATTCCAAAAAGGATTAAAAAATATAGCCCTAAAACTACCCAATCTAATGTAACTAACCCATTCATAAATGACCTCGTGATAATTTTATAAGTATAGCAAAACGTTTTGTAGAAAATCCGAGGTAAAAGTCAAAGAAAATACTAAAATAAAATATTAAATTTGTCAATAAAAAAATGGAAAAATAGATTTTTATTTTGGATTTTTGCTAGGGAGTTAAATATTGATAAAAAGATTTTATAAAAGGAAAAGTCGGGGTACTATAAACGATTATTAAAATCTATTTGGAATCCGATTTGTTAGTTTATAATGAGAAATATAGCTGTAAGTCATTTGATTTTATCAGATCTTGTTATTATTTTTGCAGCGATTAAAAGAAAAGTGGAGATAAAAGAAAAACAGGAGAAAGGTTATTATGATGAATTACAAAGGAACGATTGGTATTTTAACAGGTGGAGGCGATGTGCCAGGATTAAATCCAGCCATCCGGGCAGTTACCCTGCGAGCTATTCGAGAAGGTTATAGGGTTTTAGGTATCCGTCGGGGATGGGGTGGTTTAACAAAAATAGTTCCCGATAAGGATGCTGACAACAGTGAGCATGTTCTTGAATTGACCGAAGAAGTAGTTAATAAATCTGCCAGGACAGGTGGAACCTTCCTGCATACTTCTCGCACTCGGCCAAGCCATTTGCCTAAAAATAATGTTCCTGAACACTTGAGGGATAAATACACAAACGAGATTAATGATATAACACCTGAAATTCTTAAAAACCTTGATTTTCTTGGAATTGATTATCTAATCCCTATCGGAGGTGATGATACCCTGAGCTATGCCCAACATCTCCATCAACAGGGGGTGAAGGTGGTGGCTATTCCGAAAACCATGGATAATGATGTTCCCGGAACCGATTACTGTATTGGTTTTAGCACTTGTGTTACCCGAACCATCGAATTGATTCACGCACTCCGAACCACTGCCGGTTCTCATGAACGGCTCTTTATAATAGAGGTTATGGGTAGGTATGCTGGATTTACCGCTATGTTTCCTACTATGGCAGGTGCTGCGGATCGGTGTGTAATTCCTGAATATCCCTTTGACATAGAATTATTGACTGAATTGCTGGTGAATGATCGAAAACGAAATCCCAGCCGTTATGCTATAGCATTAGTCTCCGAAGGGGCAAAAATGAAAGACGATCAGCGTATGTCCTTCGAGAAAGAAGAAACAGATCAATATGGTCATAAAAAATTAGGTGGGATTGCCGATCGAATCGCTTCGCGCATGAAACCATTGACTGCTAAATTTAATAATGGAAAGACCTTAAATGTGGATAGCCAGCGACTGGGTTATCTGGTAAGAAGCGGAGATCCTGATGCCATTGATGCGGTAGTGCCTATGGTCTTCGGAAATATTGCTCTTGATTTGGTTCTTAAAAATGTCTCAGGTAGGCTGGTTGGCGTGCAAAATGGACGTTATGGTGATGTACCTATTGAGGAAGTAGTCAGTAAGAAAAAATTGGTAAATGTGGATAAATACTATAATACTCAACGTCTGAGACCTAAATATGAATCATTAGCTGGACAACCCTTATTGATTATGACCTGTGAAGATTAAATTATTGAAAATTTGTCTTAATGAAAGACCGGTTGACACAATGTCCACCGGTCTTTTTAATTAGAATGGATACGCTTATAGTTTTATGGTATTTTACGAGAATGAGCATAAATTTGTCCTTTTATCTAATCTTAATCGACAAATTCTTATAATTCTACGAAATTGTAAATAGCAAAGTACTTGGATGTTGAGCTTTCGGTGCCAAATTTCTCTTTAACATGATAAAAATTTAGAAAGAATGAGAACCTTTCGTGTAATTGAATTGAAATACCCATATTAAAAATAGCTCGATCATTCCTTCCATTTATCGATACAGTAAAATTATTTTTTGTTTTTTCGATTGAATAATTAAGAAATGTTTGTATAGGAAAGTTTTTGTAAGTGTTTTGGTATTGAAATCCTACACCGTCTAATGTTACTGACAATTTTTGATTCTGAAAATTTGTCGGTTCAATTTCTTTAAGGGATTTGTGGAATAGCTGAAACGTCATCCGATGCCAGGAAATAATACTTCTAAAGCGGAATCCCTGACGGTTGGGAACGTAAGATATGGCTTTATACATCGTATTATAATCTTTGTCCAGTGATAGGTAAGCGGTATTTAGCGAGAGATCGAATCTTCGAAATATTTCAAGATCAATATCGGATTGTATTAAATAAGCCATTCCTTCTTTTTTTCCTAAATCGTAAATAATAGAGGAGCCAATTCTTGATAAGCGACGTTGGAAATAGGCAAATTCTCCTGAAATATTCCAAAAAGCCAGAGGGAATATGTTTACGATGGTTGAAAGTAGATGATCTTTTTTTAATGGGGGAAGAAAAAGAGTTGATGTTGATGATTCAGAATTGTCATTTTGTTCAAATAAGTAAAGATAATTCAGCGAAATAGTATTGTTTCTCCATAAGCGATGTGTGAGTTGTGTACCAATTAAATGTTGATTATTCTGGTTAGTTTTTACGTCTGCACTAAAGGGCCTTGCATAAAAAATTTTGCTGTGAAACGAGGGTGAAAAAAGTCCGTTTAAATGTGCACCTTCGAAACCTATAGTTGGCTGCAAATTCTCTAAGTTTTCTGTGCTAATAGCTCCAGGACTCATGGTACATGTTCCACAAATTCCTCCAGTTCCGCCTGCACCGGGTGGGTTATCTTTTTCATCCCAGCGCATCAAGGTAAGTGGAGATAAGTACATGCGATAGAACCCGATGGTAGAGGAAATCCGATTGGATAAACGAAATTTAATATATGGCGAAAAAATTGTGTTTGTGTAATAATCTGGTGCCCCTTTTAAATATTGGTCGGGAATGTTTGTAATACGCAGAAGTGTACCTATTTGGAGATTGGGGTGAAGTGAGAGCGTTATCCAGGGCTCGAAATAATATTTATAAGTACTGCCTTCGTGTAGTGGTTCTCCGTAGGCACCATGAGCCTGGGGACTACTGGCATTAACGTCTAAAAATCGTGTACGAGCTTCGCCGGAAACCTGTATTTGTGAAAAAGGTAGAGAAGTGATTGGTTGAGTATTTTTGTTTGCATAGATATTGTGTGTATCTTTAATATCTTTTTTCTTTTTAAAATATTTAAGTTGATTGATTAAAACAATGCCGGCATCTGGCAAAGATTCATCAAGGATATAAAGAATGCGCCCTTCTTGATTGATGATAAAAGCGAAAAATTCGTTATAAGTAGCTCCGTAAGCTTCGACCACCATTCGGTCAATGTCATAAAAAACCGGGAAGGGAGATTGTCTGGAAAACTCCATTGCTTCGAACATATTGTTAGGATCATTGTAATTGATGGTTACTACATTAACTGACAATGCCTTTATCTGTTCACTTTTTTCCCAAACACTTTTTAATGCTTGTATACATTTTTCGCAATATGTCTCCCAGAAGATGAGTAGATTAAGGTCGTGCTGGTGAAAATTATCTGAATGATATTTTTGTGTCATTTTAAAATCATACACTTCGAAGGGAGGAGCGATTTGCTGGAGTCCAATAGCTTTAATCTCAGAAATTTTAAAAATGAGAATTATTAAAATCAATAAGTAATTCTGTGGTTTCTTCATCACCATTTTACTTCAATATTTTTAATTTTCAAATCATAATGTATTCTAAACACTAAATCAACCTCATTTTAATTCATGTATATAAAATTTTCTAAAAATTTAAAGCTATAAAAAAATTTG
>CAYLYM010000147.1:0-8051 GCA_964387645.1 uncultured Calditrichaceae bacterium
TCAAGCAAACGACCAATGTTGTCATCCAGACAATTCAGGTTGGCCAGATAATATTTCCGCATATCTTCACTGCTGATAGCACCAATTCGGCTGTATTTTTCGTAATAGGCGCGATATGTCCCCGGTTTAAGCTTGCCAAATGCTTCCCCTTTATCCGGGTCATAATTGGGAATGGGGTTGACACCATATTTTTTTAGATATTTTTCTGGTACTTCATGAACAAGATGATGAACTGAATTATAAGTTAGAGTTAAAAAAAAGGGTTTAGTTTTATTTCGCTTTATAAAAGCAATCGCTTCATCGGTAAAAATTTCAGTAGTATAGCCATGTTCATAGCTTTTTTTAGTGTCGTTGTACATAAGTGGTCCCAAATGAGCGCTTGTTCCATCAGGATCGGGAGTTCGTTGGCGAATCTCATCCGAAAGCAGCCAGTAATCATGTGCATGAGCGCTAAATCCTAAAAAATAATCGTAGCCATGATTAAGAGGATATTCTCGTACATTGTGTTTATGATACCCTTTGCCATAGTCGTTTTTCCCGATTTTGCCCGTCACGTAACCATTTTCTTTCATGTATTCTGCCAGAGTTTTTACACTTTCCGGTAATCCCGGTCCCCAGCCAGCTTTTTTGTCCCAGCGGAATTGACATTTTCCAGTATTCCATCCAGTTCGGGATGGACTACATACCGGAGCAGTAACATAAGCCTGAGTAAAAAGGGTTCCTCCCTTTGCCAGACGATCCATGTTGGGCGTGTGAATATCGGAAGCATGATGAGAAAAAGCGCTCAGATCAGCATATCCCTGATCATCAATTACAATAATCAGAATATTCGGTTTGGGAATATCTTTCTTTTTACATCCCAGCACAACTGATCCAATCATTGCCGAAGCTAATCCCAATGCTGTCTTTTTTAAAAATTCCCTTCTTGAATACATTCCATCCTCCGAAATCTAAACATTGTGTAATTAACCCATTTTCTGCCTTTATACTTAAATTTCAAAATAAATTTTAGAACTAAATTAAACCTTTAAAAATTCTTAGAATTTCACTTACTTTTTCATTCTATTTTGAATTAATTACAATTGTTGCCGATTTTAACCCTCTACTTCGTGCAGTAACCCAAATTTTTCCTTTCCTTTGCGTACTCTGGATCATTGCAAGGCATAATCCATTAAACACTTTTCTTTTGTTGATTTTAGTTGAAGTTAAATCTAACATATCTCCATTTTCTAAAGCAATTAATTTACCTGGACCGCTAATTTCAAACTGAATCAGATTATCAGCATAAGGCACTAAAATTCCCTTTTCATCAACAACTTTTACGGTAACATGAATTATATCTCTATTATTTGCTTTTATATTTTCTCGATCAGCAATCAATTCAATTCTGTAAGGTTCACCGGCAGTTTGGGATTTTGTACGGCAAACAGTTTTACCATCTATTTTCCCCTCTGCTTCTAAAGTGCCAGGAGAATAAGAGACATACCATAACAGATTGGGTTTATTACCCTTTGCCTGTGTTCCTAAAGAACGGCCATTTAAGAATAGTTCTACCATTTCACAGTTTGTATACACCATCACAGGTATCTCAATCCCTTCTTTTCCCGGATGAGTCCAATGTGGTAACAAGTGAACCATTGGTGTGCTAGTCCATTCACTTTGATAAAAATAGTAGGTATCCTTTGGAAATCCGCATAAATCAAGAACTCCACAATGCCATCCTCGGTTGGGCCATATATTTTCCCCTAAATAATCAAATCCCGTCCAACGAAATTCCCCCATTAAAAAGTCTAAAGATTTCGTTCTCTGCCACTGCTTTCTGGAAGAAATTCGTACGGTTGCATTATCGTAAGATGAAAGATAATTGTAATTAATCCCTGTAAAAATTTCGTTTTCTGTTAAATCAGGTGGATAGTATATTTTGTTTGTATCAACTCTGACATTTATTCGCTCAGGCGCCCAGGGAGCAGGAAAATCTCTCCCCCGTATCCAAGTTCTTGTTCTGTAAATCCCACGTGTTTGCCAAGTATGTGGTAATTCTGTCCCAATTATTGGCCAATCAGGATGCTTTTCATGAATCTTTTCCAAAACCCCTTTCATTTCACCTCTGCCATTAAATCCTGCAATATCACAAATTTCAGCAGAACGTCCATCACCTATCGTCACTGGCCGGGTTGGATCCAGTTTATGTACTAATTCCACCATCTTTTTTTCTTGTTCAGAAGTTCGACCTCTAACTTCGTTACCGATACTCCAAATTACCACCGATGGATGGTTTCTATCTCTAAGGATAAAATCCGTTAAATCTTTCCTCCACCATTTTTCAAAATATAATCCATAATCATATTGTGCTTTGGGTTTTTGCCATCCATCAAAAGCCTCATCCATGACCAAAAATCCTAAACTATCGCACATGTCATAAAACTCAGGTGCAAAAGGATTATGAGATGTTCTGATAGCGTTACACCCCATTTTTTTAAGTAATTGCAATCGTCTTGACAAAACATCATCCGGCACCGCTGCACCTACTCCTCCTCCATCATGATGCATACAGACGCCTTTAAATTTTATATTTTTGCCGTTTAGCCAAAATCCTGTTTTAGAATCAAATTCAATCTTCCTGATCCCCGTTTTTGTCATTATCAAATCAATAATATTGTCATCTCTAATTATAAAGCTTTTAACAACATATAGATTAGGAGAATCAGGAGACCAAAGTTTTGGATTATAAATCTTCAAAGTATGTTTTATTGTATCCGAAGATTCAGGTAAAATTGAATTCTCTGGACTTTCAACAGATGCCACCATTTCTCCAGATGGATCAAACACTTTGATAAGTAATTGAAATTTTTGAACTTGAGGTGTCTGGTTAAAAATAACTGATTCTACGTTCAATTCATAAATATTCTTGCTTATATTTTTACTATAAATAAATGTTTTCCAACGATCAAAATGTAATTTTGGTACCACATTTAACCATACATGTCGATAAATACCACATCCAGTGTACCAACGACCACTTGGTTGTTTGGAATTATCAACTTTTACAGCAATCAAATTTTTACCTTTTTTAAGGTAGGGCGTTAAATCATATCGAAAAGAAATATAACCATAAGGCCTTTTTCCCAGATAATGTTCGTTAATCCAAACCTCACTATTCATATAAATACCATCAAATTCAATAAACACTTTTTTATCATTCCAGTCATCTTTCCACACAATATATTTGCGATACCACCCAATTCCGCCAGGCAAAAAAGCTCCATGCCAGCCAGATGGATTATTCTTATCATATTCACCTTCAATACTCCAATCATGGGGGAGATCAAGTTTCCTCCAATTTTTATCGTTAAAATGTATTTTGTACCCATTTTCTAAATCACCCAGATGAAAATACCACTCAAAATCAATATTAATCTTATGCCTGGGAACTGGAATTTTTTTTTCTGATTGGCATCCAATTAATACAGAAATCAAAATTAAAAGGAATGTTAACAAAAAAAATTGTTTCATCTTTTTTCCCTCTAATAAATCGGGCAATTTAAAATAATACATTACCATTATCCAAACATATGTATATGATTTAATATGGAATATTTTATTATTTCGCTCTAATTTTCTTTTTTATTCTTATCTGTACAAAGTTATGCAATATATTTATTTTCAATTTCTGTAACATTCTCTATTTTTAGCTTTAATAATGGTATTTTTCAATATAATTTTATATTTAAATGAAAATAAGGGATTTTGATAAATTATTGTTGTATTAATTAAAATTTGTGATTTTTTATTTGCATTTCAGCCCAGTATTGCCAATTCTTTCCATCGTACCAACGCGGCTGCGATAGTTCTTTTTCCCAGGATTCTAAAGCAGTAAGTAGTTCTTTTGTAATTTCTGGATATTTCTCTGAAACATTTTTCGTTTCAGCAGGATCATCTTCTAAATTGACCAATATTAATGGTAATAATAATTTCCGGTTTTTCTTAAGTGGATTTTCAGCTACGCGAATTAATTTCCATTTACCCTTACGTACTGCAGCAACTCGCCATAATCTCCAAAACAAATAATCATGAGGCTCACCCTTTTTTTCGCCACGCAAATAAGGCAAAAGATTAACACCATCTAACGGTTTACCAAAATGTTTACTTCCAGCAGCGGCTAAAAGGGTTGGAAAAATATCTAAAGTACTTACAGGACTATTATATTTTTTTCCCGCAGGTAACTTACCTGGCCATTTAATAATAAATGGTACTCGAATCCCTCCTTCCCAGTATGTACCCTTATATCCACGAAGGGGTTTATTAACTGATGCATTATTTGTGGCGCCTCCATTGTCGTTGACAAAAATGATCAATGTATTCTTTTCAAGATCATATTCCTTAAGTTTTTTTATTAAACGACCAATATTTTCGTCCATTGATTTGGTCATTGCAGCATAAATTCGGCGCTTCTTTGGTGTTATTTTTGTAAATTGCTCAATATCTTCTTCTTTAGCTTGCAGCGGAGTATGTACAGCATTATAAGAAAGATATATAAAAAAAGGATAATTTTTATTTCGTTCAATAAAATCTAAAGCGGCATTGGTAAAATTATCAGTTGTATATTTTATTTCTTTTTCTTCATCTATTGTTTTTTCGTTATGATAAATAGCTTGCCCATGTGGTGGATTTTTAATTGGCCAATAACTTCGAGATCCCCCAAGAAAACCGTAGAATTCGTTAAAACCACGTCTAAGTGGATGGTATTGAGGTAATTCTCCTAAATGCCATTTACCAATCATCATCGTGCGATATCCTGATCGACTCAAATCATCAGCTATTGTTGTTTCAGATAAATCTAAGCCAAGATCATTTTTTGTAAACCCAGGTGTTGGAATTGTGGGAACGTTACACTCAGCCCCAAACCGTTGTTGATAACGCCCAGTAATTAATCCAGCACGCGAAGGACAACAAACTGAGGCTGTAACATAACCTTGTGTGCACAGTACTCCTTCTGCTGCCAGATTATCCAGATTGGGTGTAGGTATTTCTATCCCACCGTTAAATCCAAAATCCGAATATCCTGCATCATCAGAAATAATCAAAATAATATTTGGTCTGGTATTTATGTATAAAGTATTGTTCAAAAATAATGAGGATAAAATTCCTGAGCTAAAAAATATTCCTGCTCTTTTAATAAATTCTCTTCTTTTCATAAAAACACCTTAATAAGCCAATTAATGTGAATTTTTAATAATAATAAAATACATAAAACTCTTAAACATGATGTTAATACTGATATTACTTATTAAAATTTAATATATCCCTTTATCCCAATGCAGATAGGGATAAAGGGAAAAGAAAAAGAGAAAAATAAAATTTAGTTTATCAAATATTTTTTATCCTCATTAATCATGATCTCAAATAGTTTATTTTTTACATATGGAAGTTTATTGAAAAAAGCTGAACATTATTCAATCTTCCAAAGTCGATATAAGCATAATTTATACTGGCGCCAAAAGTACTTGTTGAAATTCTCAAGCCACCACCAAACGTCAATCCTTCTTCATCGTAAAAAAATCGATAACCTGCTCTTAATGACACGAAATTATTATATGTATATTCAGTTCCCAAATGAACTTTTTCAGGTCCGTCATTTGGATGAGTAAATTCGGCTGCTACCGTCCACAAATGTGGATTTCCATTTCTACCTTCAAATAAATCAATGGCACCTCCCAAAACAAATACCATTGGCATGGGTACTTGTACAGCAGGAATTCCTATTCGTTCATCATATTTAGTAAACTCAGCATCAGGACCAAAATTTCTTCCCAACATAGCAATACGAAAGGTTTTTATTCCTGTATAATACATAGTCCCAATATCGATTGTCCAATTACTTGTTTTTGCATCATCCAGTTTTTCTTCTACATATCGTATATTAGAACCAATCTGTAAACGATCGGTAACGCGAAGGGCATAATTAATTCCTAATGCAAAATCGCCACCAGTAAAAGTACCTAATCCTTCAGTTATTGGTTCTGTATATCCTAAACTTTGTCCAAAATCATCCAGAGCCTCTCTGTTTTCTGTTCTGATCATTTCGCCATAGTCAACGTAGACGACATTTAATCCAAAAGAGCCCCACCGACCGAAATTTTTAACAACGGCTCCAGATTGTAATTTGATATCTGCAATCCAATTCATGATAGTAAACGCCGCATCAAAGTCTTTTACATCAACAATAGATGCTGGATTACCAAGAGTTGCACTTGCATCCCCATGCGCTAAAGCAGAAATAATTCCACCCATAGCAGCAAAGCGGGCATGAGTTGGAAGCTTTAAAAACTGCCAACCTGAACGGCCAACCGCACTATATTCTGGTGGATGAATACCATAATCAATCTGAAATTCTTGAGTAAAACCATTAAAATATATAAGAATAATTGTTAGAAAAAGCGTATTCATTATGTTTATAAATTTTTTAAAAATCATATTTAATCCTCCTTACATATAATTGGAACGTCTTTATAATTCTCCTATCTGATAATCATCAATTTGCCAATATGCGTTTCTCCGTCATGACCTGGAACATGAGATTCAACGTGGTAAATGTATAAGCCTGGCATGACATTCTGTCCGAAATCAGTTTCCATATAACTCTGATCTTCCCGGTTACCCCAGGTCGTTTCACCAAAACCATCATGTTCGATTGTCTTTACAAGATCTCCCGCAAGTGTATAAATGCGTATAGTACATTTAGAAGGAATATTAATAAAAGTTATTCTGTTATTTTCACCCGGATCTAAAAATCCACTTCTTTGTCTGAATGGATTCGGCACTACTCGTATTTCACTCAAATTATTATTTGGAGCAAGCTTTGCTGACTCTGGATAATAAGAATATGCTGTCATTGCACTCTCAAGACCATGTGTATCATAAGTAGTAACCCCAAAACGATAAGGAATCCCCGGTTTTGTCTCTACACGATACACTATTCTGTCGCCTTGTTTATACTGTTGAGCTTCTTCTTTTGATATATCAGCAATTTTTACCCATGGTCCTGTAATATCAATTTCTGAACGGTAAATTCTGTAACCGGCAAAATCATCTTCTCCGGTTCCAGGATCGCGATAATCGTCAGGCACAGCCTTCCATGATAATTCAAATCCCTGGGATGGTTTGCCATCAATAATATCCGCATAGGGAGTTGCTTGCAAAACTTCATCATTTTTTCCAACATAAGGTGGCAATCCAACCGTTGGTGGAGGATAAGCGTCTGGTGGTAGCATATAATTATTATTAATCAATTCAAGAGCAGCAGCATAATTTTTTTTCAAACTATCAATTCCAGCTTCTTTAAAACGGGTAGTGGCTTGCAAACCACCCAATTGGCTAATATTACGATCTATTTCTCCACACACAATTAAATGAATCCAACTGATCGAATCACCAGGAGCTAAATCATAAGGACCAACCGCAAGAAGAAACATTGGCTCACGTTCATATAAGTTTCCATCCATTGAACCATCATGAGGATTAGCTGGATTATTCCAAAGATCAATATAACTTGCTCGAGTCTGTTCTTTTTGAATATAAGTCAAAAATTCTGAGTATGTAGGATTCCACCACATAATATATTCATTAGGTGGTGTACCATCGGCACTTCTCTCGTTTTGTCCTCCATTAAGAATACTCATCCAGACTTTTGATTCACCATATTTATTCGGAGGTGCATTTAAAATATTCATGGCAATAACTTGTGGAGCAAGTAATCTCCTATCAATGGATCCTTCTTCCAAAATATTTGCAGGATCACCTCGATCACCTGTAGAATCTCCTGGAGAATACAAATATTTTACCGGTTCATCTTCTTCATAAGGCCATGAAGTATCATCATAAAATATAAATGTCTGTAACTCTTCATCCCAAATGTATTCCTTATCATAATCAAAATTACCTGATCCCCACGTTAACTTTCTGGGATAGAAGTAATATAAATCTGTCATAGTAACAGTATCTACATTTATAAGCGTGATTTCCTGAATAAGAAAATCATCATATTTGGGAAC
>CAYLYM010000148.1:0-7955 GCA_964387645.1 uncultured Calditrichaceae bacterium
GAATTGATCATAATCTTTTTTATCAACCGGCATAAGAGAATTGGTCTTCCTGTTCGTTCTGTTCTTCCTTTTCAATTCTTACTTTATTAAAATACAATTGATATCTAGTATCTCCCCGTACAGGAAGTGAAGGCATCAGGTTTAGTGAATATAACGGCACTTGTTCTTTTTTCTCAACATCCCGCTTTATAAAAAATTTTATTTTTTCGAAGGCGTCTATTGATTTCTTCAATAAATCAATTTTTCTATAGACATTCGAGAAATGTGATTTGATCACCCAGGATCGGGTTGTGCTTTCAAATACTATTCTACATACCGTGCAATCTTGCCGATGTTTTTCTTTTATTTCTTTTTCCAGCAATTCTCTAGTGGCGTTAAACTTACGTGCTTTAAAATACGGGTCATCATTCATCAAGAATAAAACGGTTTCAGGATTATTTAACAATACTTTAAAAAATTTAATATTAGAAGGATCCGGTATGGCACCCTTCAAGTAGCGTTCAATAGTTTTAAATGCGATTCCAGTGAGCTTCTCCATATCCCGAAGTGAAAAATGATATTTATCCTTAAAATCCTGTAATTCTTCGGGGAAGGGAATGTTAAACATAATCCTGTATTGTTGCCTAGCCTGATTGATAACATCAAAAGTTTCGCTTAAACTTTTAAAATCAATCTGACAATTCGTACAATGTTTTACTTTATATTTAACAGGAATTGGAACCCCTTTGATATCAATCGATTTTTCTTTTTCTACGAAAACAATTGAATTTTCACTCCCACAATTTGGACAAAATTTAGCTTCTTTCATTGCTTTACTTTCTACTTTTATTTTGCTTATTAAGACTACTTCTATTTAATCATGAAAAGAAATACAAATTGCAGACATTTGTCCCAATTTATTATAATATATTTTTAATTTTATATAAATCTCAAAATTCTCCCACGGGTAAACAAAGTGATAAACAATGCCTTGAGGATGATTTGGATTTCTTTCTGGTTCAGGTCCTTTTTTATAGTGTCTCCAGGTTAATTTTTTAAGCAAAATCTCTTGAATTTCCTCTGGAGTAATACCACTGTTTGTAAGAAATATATCATTTTTGTCATAATCTGCAAAATCTACTCTTGGCCTTGAGCAGCAGCGAAAATCTTCCAGAAATTTTTCAATTTCTTTTTTCTTATCAGGAGGGATTCTCATAATCCCTCCTGATTGTTTCGTCTTGTAGTTATATGACTACAGAATATAGTCGGAAATTTCATAAAAAACAAAAGTTTTTTTATTAATTATTATTAATTAAAGTTATATCAATCTTTATCAGATTTTTTTCAACAGAAAGTTCTACAAAATTATTTTTATAAATTGTTCCAATAATATATGAATCCTTTGATTTAAATTCTTTGGTAGTAGGATTCTTTTTGCGGGTCTTGACTGGTAAACCCATTGACTCGACAAAGAAGTCTTTCATAGATATTCTAATATGAATGTCCTTTTCATCATTTACAATTTGGACTCTTCTATCTGCTTTAAATACTTTTATTTCAAATCCATTATATAATAGCTGATAATAGTTTGGAAAGTTGTTTATCAAAGCATCACTAGGTTTAACAACAAAGGGGTTTGTGGAAAATATGTAATCACTTGTGATAGGACATTCTCGTAAAGTTTCTGGAACATTTTTATGCCATTCTTTCTTTTTATCAATTAGTTTTTGCTCTTCTCTTCTTATTGTTGCCTCTGATTGGGCTAATTCTCTTTTATTCAAATTCTCTAATTTCTTGAATTCGCTTTTTTCAGTTTCTTTTTCTTTCTTTTCTTGAAGCCATTTTATATAGGCATTCTGAAGATATAACCATGTTTCTTTTGCCCATTCTTCCCCGGATTTTTGCTCGTTTTTTGTTGCATAATCCATGACACGCTCAAGCAAAGATAAACGATCACTGTAATAAAATTCTTCATTGGTTAGCATCGAAGCAACAACCGCATAAATAATATTAGTATTGAGAAAAGATGAATTAATATTTACCCGTTTAATTTTCTTATCATTTCCGGATTTTGATTTTTCATATTCTATTTCTAAATACTTATTTAATAATATATTTTTCATGCTTTCGTTTATCGTCTTTGTAAATGAACGTAAATAACATTTATTATTATGATAAAATTCAAGTATTTTTGGTATGATATCTCTTATTTCCGAAATAGGCAATTTTGAAACATGGTTTAAAACAAAATCAATTTCCTCTTCTGAGGGGTTGGGGATGTTGACCATCTTGGTTAGCAAATATCTGAAGTGACTTTTTAAAAAAGAGCCTTCATAATATTGTTCGAGAATTTCAGTCCAATTATTATTTTTCATTAAATAGTCAATAATCTTTCTCTCTATATTTTTATCTCTAATTTCTTTGCTAATATAAAGCTCAAAGACCTCTTTAAAATCTTCAGGGGTAAAAAAGTATGTCATCAAAAAATTTAAATAACTTGAATCATCCAAACTTCTCACATTTTTTACTGCCTCCTTTATAATTCGAATTGAATCGTTGCTTAATCCTTTAGTGTTAAAGTTTATTTCATCCCAGAGTTCAACAATTTTTTCCTCCCAATTAAGTCGTTTTGCATAAAATATTTTGTCATTGATATTATTAGAAACATGAAACTTCGCATGATTATAATCCTCTTCATTATATCCGTTGGTTTTATCCCAATAATCAATAGCTTCCTGATAACGTTTCATTAAATAACTATATCTGCCTAATAACAAATAAAATTCCGGGAACCCTTTTTGTGACAACTTCTCAAAATAATTTAACAATTGATCTAATTTGAGAGAATTATTTCCGAAGGATCCCTCATTCAATAAAGCTTCCAATTTATTATAAATTTGTTTCACAACAGTTTTCCATGTAATATCATTAGGTTCAACTTTTTTATGCATATTTTTTTCAAATAAATCTGTCAAATGGTATAAAAAATTATCATGATTTAATTCAACCATAAATTTCGCCACGGTATATCTTAAATCCTTCTGTGAGGAATGCAAAACTAATAATTCATCCCAATACATACCTTTCCAAAAACACTCACTGGCTCTAACCTTTTCATTTAAAATCGGATCTTGCCAGGCAATTCCTGCTTCTTTGAATTTTTCTTCCAATTCATAGGCTTGTGCTAAACATTCCTTTTCATTTTTTATATCATTGATTTTGCGGAAATAACTAGCTGCTCTTATAAACTCGTCTGGATCCTGCGAAATTTCACCTCTAGCTTTTATTGTATTCGCTATTTTCCCTAAATCCGTTTCGAAAATTATTACCTGGCCCTCAGTCCAAGAACAGATCATTTCTTCATTCCACTTCGATTGTATATTAGGGTCTTCAATCTTTTTATAATATTTTAAATAACTTTCTTTTGTTATGAAATGCCAGAATTTTGAGACTCCTTTTGGAGTGTCAATAATATATAAATCCTTTTTTGCACGAGTTATCGCAACATATAGTTTATTAAATACATACTGAAGCTGGATCATTTCGTCTTCTTCTTTTTTACCTTTTAAGAAACCCTCTAACAGATCCCCAAATTCATCTCCAAAATTAAGAACAACTATTTTATCAAATTCCATGCCCTTGATACGTAATGGCGAATAGACGTTGTTTATTTCAGTGGATGCGAAAAAATATTCAGGATGTTTATTTACATACTCTTGTTCACCTCCATAGTCGGTTGGTACAATAAAGATATTTTTTTCATTAAACAGCTTTCTGATTTTGTGTAAATCAATATTTTTGTCTATCTCAAAAACCTTAGGATAATCATCTTCTAATGTCTTTATTCCATTTAACTGAGGAAGATGGTATCGGAGGTCTTTGAGATCACGTATTACTTGTCGCAAAAATTGAACTAAATTGCCAAATTTCACGATCCTTGGATAAGAACGAAAATTGATTGTTAAATCTTGAACATGAATGTCAACCGGAAATTCAAGTTCTTTAAATTTGGAATAAAATGTGCTTTGTAAATATTCCCACCTAAACCCACTGGGATTAATGGTTTGTAAAGGGTCTCCGGCAAAAGCTAATGGAATTTCTTTTAAATCTGACAGATCATAACCATAAAAAGCATTCATTCGCAAAATTAATTCTAGTTCTATTCGAGTAAAATCTTGAGTTTCGTCACAAATAATAACTGGATATTGTTCCTCTTTTCCGTCATTTTCATCTTTTCTACGCAAAACCTGCAATATCGCGCGAGTTAAATCCTGCTGATCCCACAATTCATATTCTTCGTAAAGTTTTTTATACCATTTTAGCCAAATGGAATTATATATCCCTGAATATTTTTCAAATGAGACTGTTTTATCTTTATATGGAATGGCTTGATATTCGTCAGGAGTTAGTTCTTGGTCTACTTTATATCCCTTTATATATGTTTGGATTACATGCCAAGCCAGTTCTGGAGAATATTCATTTTTGTCTCTTAACAAACAACGATACTTAACTTCATCCTGGGAAAGATTTGTTCCTATATATAATTTTCGAAATCGATTAAAATTAATAAAACCAGCCTCATTAAACCGATTATCTTCTCCAATTTCACGTTTAGCTAAATGTAGAAGAAATTTTTTATATGGTAAAACAGATTCATTTAATTTTTTTTTGAGAATTTGTTCAAAATCGTCAATTTGTGATGTTTTATCTACGAAATGATGGTGATATTTTAACAAATCTCCTATATTACTTTTCGCTACTTCAACTAATTTTTCATTAAAGGTTAAGAATAATGGATTGCCTTTTGGCTGAATTTTACTCATCATTTTTTTGTGAATGTAGCTGGCAAATAAATAATATAAAATTGTAGATTTTCCGCTGCCTGCCTGACCATTAATAAATATCGGAAGACTGGCATTTAACAAAATTTCCCTTTCTTCTGCGGACAGTGAAAGATTAGCTCGTTGATCTGTTTCGACCATTTTCCAGATTTCTTCATCATATAGAATAAAATCTGGATAGGTGCGAAGGGCATAACCACTCAAATCTGCTGGATTAGTATTTTCTCTCTTATACAAACCCAAAATGAAAGAATCATTAGCCAGTTTAATGTCTTCTTTTTTATCAATAATAAAATCATATAAAAAATAAATTTCTCGTTCTTTGGGTAATGATATATATTCATAAATAATATATACTCTTCCTTCATTTAATACTCTCAAATTTGGATATTTGACAATGTGTTTTGCCAATTCGGAGTTCCAATCCAAATAGCTTTCATCTGCATTAATGATATGTTCAGACAAAATCTTATAAATTTTTGGCCAATACGTTTCTTTGAAGTTTTTGGTCTCAGTTTTTTCAACCCAGTTGAAACTTTCATAAATCCAAATTTTTTCATTATCAATGTAATGATCCTTCATATTCAACCATTCCAGTAACCAATAGGGTGGCTTCTTTTTTCTCTTTTGTTTCTCTTCATCTTCTAACAATTCTATTGTAATAGCTTCTATGGTTTGATTATCAATACCAAATCTCTTGAGGTATTCTTCTCGATAATGCCTTTGGTTGTTATCTTCGAGTTTTTTATAAATGGGATGCTCTTTGGTTAATATATCAAGAATAAAGAAAATGGTAGGAGTTGAGTTTCTTAATTGGATTTTAACAATTTGGATTGGGATCCTTAAATCATCAATATCAGGTACAAAAAAATTAGGGTAAAAGTTCCGTCTTCCAAAACTTTGCAATACTTGATCATCTTCCATTTGTTCCCATCGATCCAGCTTGGAAAATAAACGGATTTTGTAATCAGCCCCTAACTTTTTCAGAGCTTCCTCAAAACGTTTAGTTTTTTTAAAAATAGCCATAATTCCTCCAGTTTTTTATTGCAAACATAAAAGAAAATGCTATTTATTTTTTACGATTGTTAAAATATAATTGAAATAAACCTACTCCCCCACCCCGTGTGCAATTGCCAGGGATTTATCCTTCTTGCACTTCTCCAGCACTCGGTTGGGCCAGTAGCGCAGGGCGATGTGCGCCCAATCGTAGCGACTCTCCTGCAGTTCTTTCCAGTATTTGGCCGGTTCGTTCCAGGGAATGAGTTCATGCAGGGGCGCCATGTTCAGGATGACCCCGTCGTTGATGTCCGGATCGTAGCCCACCACTTTGCCGGTCTCGTCTCTTAAATTAAGCCCCTTGTTGACCTTCTCCGCAAAATCTTTGACTTCCTGATACAGGTCCTCAAATTTCTCTTTTTCTCGGGCCAATCTGCGATATTCCGGTCCTTCGCTATCGCCCATGCGGTGGGTCAATTCTTTAATCTGCTGCTCAATCCAGTTGAGCTTGGGATCGATGTAGTTGCGCTGCAGTTTGTACAGGGTATCCTTGTCGATGCGCTCGTGGAAGATGTAGAACCCGTAATTTTTGTTGCCGGTTTGCAACAGCCAGTAAATGGGTCGCTTACGGTACATTTTGAGATGGTGTCTGGTGAAGAAATCCCGCTCCATAAATTTACGGAATTTTTGTCGGTCGGGGATAGTGTCGCCAATCAGGGCGGCAATGACCTGCTGGGCCTGTTCTTCGCCCAACAGGATGGTCAGCACATCCTCGATGCGGGCCGGAAGATCGTCGGCGTGGCCTTCATCCAGCACCATGATGCCGTCGGGGTCCGCCATCTGATGGATCTGTTCCTCGACCTCTGCAGGAAAGCGGTGCTTGCCCTGCTCGTCGGTGTAGGCGGTGGGGAAGAAGCGGGTGATTTCCTGGAACTCTTCCTCGCTGATGGTAAGGGAACCGGTGATGAAATCGTTTCGATGGATGATGCCGCTGCCCAACTCGCTCTTTACACCTGGTTTAAAGCGACCCATCAGGATGCCAATGGCATATTCCAGATAGTTGTAGGCAATAGTAAAGCGTTCTTCGGGACGCTCCCACCCGGCTTCGGAAATGATCTGATACACCGTATCCGGATGGTAGCCGGAAGCAATGCACACTTCCTCGAAGGTAAGATACCGCGCCTGTCGGCGACTTCGACCACTGTTGCTGTCCTCTTCCGCCTCGGCAGTTAATTCTTCCACCGATTTCAGCGCTTCTTCGGGGATGTGCTTCTCCAGGTAGTATTTTTTGATGGTTCGAATAGCGACTTCTAAATCTTTTTCATTCACCACGGATTCCCGCTGATCTTCACTGATTTTATTGTTTACCACGGATTCTCGCGGATTTTCACTGATTGAATTTTTGACCGCGGATTGACGCGGATATTCGCTGATATTATTTTTATTTTCTTCATTAATCCGTGTTGATCCGCGTTCATCCGTGGTTTTCATTTCATTTATCTGTGTTGATCCGTGTAAATCCGTGGTTAAAAAAGCGATTAAATTCTTCCAACGAGTGGGTAGGGGACCAAACTCCGCCTCAATCTGTCGAATATCCTCTTCCTCCACCTCATACAGCCGGTACACCATCTCGCTAATCTCACTCTCCAGCACGGTGAGCCGGTATTCTTTCCACAGCCGTTCCTGCAAGCCGCGATGCCAGTCCGGTGGGGCCAGGTATTCCCAACTGGTGGGCTCCTGCTGCACCAGGGAATGTTTTAAATGGATGCAGGTTTGCGCTTTCTGCTCAATGACCTGCACCAACTCCGGGTACTTGCTCACATCCGGGTAGGGCAGGCGAGCAATATCGCCGACCTGGTAATTGACGGTGGGATTGAGCAATTTAATGAGATAAGTGGTAATTTTAGAATTCAGCAAGGCAATTAGAAAAATGGGATTGCCTTTTTTGGAGAAAATAGAAGACCCTGCCACATCAAAGATAAAACCTGGCGGCAGGTAGCGTACGCTTAAGTTGCTGACGGTGAGAAAAGAATAGGTGGCGCCTTCTTTGAAACTATATTCAGCATTGTAATTATGTGAAACTACACGATCACCTTTTTTATTATTTTTGCATTCTTCACCATCTTTTTTCCAATTAAT
>CAYLYM010000149.1:0-7774 GCA_964387645.1 uncultured Calditrichaceae bacterium
ACAAAAAGGATATTCATGGTAAAAATTCATTATGTGATTTTTATTTCAATTTTATTTATTTTAACCAGTGGCTTAAATGGCCAGGATTTTAAAATTTTAGGAGAAAATTCACATCAATTGTTACATAAATTTCTTCTTCGACAGATCCAACAGTTAGATGAGAAACGCCAGGCTGAAATGCAAAGTGTATTTTCCTCCCGAGAATTAGTAAAAAAAAGAAAAGCTTATTTAAAACAAACTTATTTAAAATTGTTGGGGAAATTTCCGGAAAAGACACCTCTTAATCCTCAGATAACTGGAGTTATTGAGATGGAAGATTACCGCATTGAAAAAGTGGTCTATGAAAGCCGACCGGGACATCATATAACCGCTAACCTTTATATCCCCACTACTGGTTCTGGATTGTATCCAGCAGTTCTTATGGCCTGTGGTCATAGCAATAACGGTAAAGCGGAGAAAGCATACCAGAGTATGTGTATTCTTTTGGCAAAAAATGGGTTTCTTACATTAATTTACGATCCTATCTGTCAGGGAGAACGTTACCAGGGAAACTTCAACTTCAAAAGACGAACCACTGCCCATGAGATGCTCAATTATGGCGCCATGCTGGTAGGCGAAAGTATTGTCAAGCATGAGGCCTGGGATGGCATTCGCAGCCTGGATTATCTACTCAGTCGCCCTGAAGTAGATCGTTCTAAACCAATTGGAATGACCGGTAATTCCGGTGGCGGAACACAGACTACTTTCCTGATGGCATTAGATGACCGAATCGATGTAGCGGCCCCTTCTTGTTATATTATGACACGTCGACGACTTTATGAAACCATTGGTCCACAGGATGGTTGTCAATGGTTACCTGGTGAGTGGGCTTTTGGTATAGACCACGCTGACTACATTATCATGCGTGCTCCGCGCCCCACTATTATTCTGGCAGCCGAACAGGATTTCTTTGAATTCGCCGCTACTCAGAAAGCTTACGCCGAAGCGAAAAAGATTTATCAGATTCTGGGTGAACCAGAAAAAGTAGCCTTGTTTTCAAATAATGACAAGCACGGTTTAAGAAGACCACTCCGTCAGGCCGGTGTGCAATGGATGCGCAGGTGGATTCTAAACGATCCTTCACCCGTTATTGAACCAGAACTACACATCCAGCCAGATTCAATTCTTCAAGTCACTCAAACCGGCCAGGTAATAGAAGAATTCCCCAATGAAATAACTGTTTCGGATATCTCTTTAGCAAAAGCAAGATCACTGGAAAAAGATCGAAAAAAATTCTGGAAACACAATCTTACCTGGTGCTTAACACAAATACGTCAGCTCCTCAAAGTAGAGAAAAATCGTTCTTCTGTCCAGTCTAAGTTTCTTGGACAAATAGAAAAACAAAATTACAAAATTAAAAAATATCTTATCAACAGCAACGATGGTTTTCCCATTCCAGCCCTTCTTTTCCAACCTAAAAAGATTCAGGTGAAATACTCTCCCATCTTATTAGTTGATGATCGAGGAAAAACAGTAGAAGCAAGCCAGGGAGGCCTGATTGAGAAATGGATATCGCAAGGCCGAATAGTTCTAAGCATCGATGTGCGTGGTTTTGGTGAAACCGAAGATAATCACTATGACTCAAAGTTTTTTAACGTTAACCGACGTGTAATCGTGATGGCTTTGCATATTGGAAAACCTATTATGGGGCAGAGAATTAATGATGTTTTATCCGCTTTAGATTTTCTTAGCGGTTTGAAAGAAACTAACCAGAGTAAATTTGTAATCGTCGGCATAGGCCGAGCCGGACCAATAGTTTTACACGCAGCAGTTTTAGATAATCGAATCAAACAAGTTGTGATAAAAAACAGCATTAAATCCTGGATTGACGATGTGGTAGCACGACCAACCCAACCGAATTTAGCCAGCTATGTTGTTCCCGGCGCTTTAAAAATGTACGATCTCCCTGATCTGGCTAAATTGCTTGCTAAAAATTTAGTCATACAATAAATTTGTCCAGAATGATTGTTGATAATTTTGCTGGGATAAACAATATTAAATACAATGATTACTTTTTTGACTTAACTAGACCTTTTTTCCATTTTAGAAAAGTTGAATTGTATTTATCAAAATAATTTATCAAGATATAATGATAATGGAAATATTCTACGGCAAACAAATTTCGAAATTTCTATCGTTTCCCTAAATTTATTGAATCAAAATAACCAAAATTTTCAATTCACAAAAGTAAGAAGGAGGGATTATGAAACTGGGATTTGTAAGCGCAATTTTACCTGATTTATCCTTAGAAGAAGTTGTCTCTTTTGCCGCCGAAGAAGGTTTTGAGTGTGTCGAATTAATGTGCTGGCCTGTTGGGAAAGCCGAGCGCCGTTACGCCGGAGTAACCCACATTGATGTAGCTGGCTTCAGCAAAGCTGACGCCGAACGAATCAATGCACTAATGGCAGAGAAAGACGTGACAATCAGTGGACTAGGGTATTATCCCAATCCTCTGGCGCCGGATCTGCAGGAGCGGCAAACCTACATTGAGCATATTAAAAAAGTGATTCAGGCAGCCGCTTTATTGGGAGTTCAAACGGTGAACACTTTCATCGGTAGAGACTGGACTAAATCTGTAGAGGATAACTGGCCACTCTTCAAAGAAGTCTGGACACCTTTGATCAAATTTGCCGAAGATCATGGTGTGCGTATTGGCATTGAAAATTGCCCCATGTTCTTTACTAACGATGAATGGCCCGGTGGGAAAAACCTGGCAACCACACCCCGAATCTGGCGCCGAATGTTTGATGAAATCCCTAGTGAAAATTTTGGACTGAATTTCGATCCATCTCATTTTATCTGGCAACACATGGACTACCTGAAACCATTACGAGAATTTAAAAACAAAATTTTCCATGTTCATGCCAAGGACGTGCGAATCGACCGAGAAAAATTGGATGAAGTGGGTATCATGGCCAATCCGCTTGAATATCATACACCCAAATTACCTGGTCTGGGAGAAGTAGACTGGGGTAAATTTTTCTCAGTACTTTCTGACACCGGCTACGACGGACCAGTCTGTATTGAAGTCGAAGATCGCGCTTACGAAAAAACCCTGGAATTGAGAAAAGCATCATTACGTCAAAGCAGGAATTTCCTTAGAAATTTTATGCCACAGATATTGAAATAATTTGTCTACGTTATATCAATAAATAAAGAATGTCGATCGGCAGCAATTGCTATTTAAATTCAACAAGGTGATCTGCAATGTGTTTAAAAAAATTGAAAAAGTCATTTATCTTTATTCAAATTCTAATTTTTTTCATTCTTTCATATGGACAACAAGACGAAATTAATTATGATGAATCGAAAGTTCCCAAATATGTTTTGCCTGATCCACTACAGTTATCCGATGGCACAAGAGTATCTGATGCGGAAACCTGGTGGGAAAAACGTCGGCCGGAGATTCTACGCCTGTTTGAGCAGGAAGTTTATGGCCGTGCACCAGGAAAACCGAAAGGAATGCATTTTCGCGTAAAATCTATTGATAAAAATGCCTTGGGTGGTAAAGCGACCCGGAAAGAAGTGATTGTGTATTTTACCTCTCGTGATGAAGATCCCTCTATGGAAATGCTCATTTATTTGCCCAACAATGTTTCCCGGCCAGTGCCCCTATTTATTGGGCTCAACTTTTTTGGCAACCACTCTATTCACAAGGATCCTGGTATATCACTTTCGACACGCTGGATGCGGAACAGGAAGGAATTTGGTATTGTCAACAATCGGGCTACAGAAGCTTCCCGGGGGGTTAGAGCAAGCCGCTGGCCTGTAGAAAGAATCCTGGAAAGAGGATATGGTCTGGCAACTATTTATTATGGTGATCTGGATCCAGACTACGATGATGGTTTCCAGAACGGCATACATCCACTTTTCTACAAACAGGGGCAAACGAGACCTGCACCAGATGAATGGGGTAGCATTGCTGCCTGGGCCTGGGGACTCAGTCGTGCCATGGATTATTTTGAGACAGATAATGACATCGATCACCAGCGCGTGGTGGTGATGGGACATTCCCGGCTGGGCAAAACTGCCCTCTGGGCAGGTGCAGTGGACCAGCGCTTTGCCCTGGTCATTTCAAATAATTCTGGCTGCGGAGGCGCTGCCCTTTCTCGTAGAAGGTTCGGTGAAACTGTGGCCCGAATCAATAAAAGTTTTCCCCACTGGTTCTGTGAAAACTTCAAAAAATACAATAATAATGAAGATGCTCTTCCTGTAGACCAGCACATGCTAATCGCTCTTATCGCTCCAAGGCCAGTTTACATAGCCAGCGCTCAGGAAGACCTCTGGGCTGATCCGCGTGGTGAATTTCTATCTGCCAAAAATGCCGATCCTGTTTATCGTTTACTGGGAACCGATGGTTTAGCCGTAAAAGAAATGCCTGGATTAAACCAGCCAGTTATGAGTACTATCGGTTATCATATTAGACCAGGAAAACATGATGTCACACTCTATGATTGGGAACGATTCATGGATTTCGCTGACAAACATTTTCATAAAAAGAAATAATCCTTCAGAATGTTATAGTGACGGAATTTTTAGATAAAAAAAACTAATTATAATCCTTTAAAAAGAGGTGTAACTTAAACAACAAAAATTCGCAAGAGGATAAATCTCGGACGATATTTTTTAAATAAATTATTTACAAGTTCACTCTAAAAATACAATTTAAATATAAATGTTATTCTGTATGAATTTTCAATATAGTTATTCCATTCTAGGTCAGTAAACATAGATACTCTGGCCGAAAAAAATTTCTGCAGTTTTCATGATGGCTTCCGATAGTGTTGAATTCGGATGGACATTCAATTTAATAAAAGTAGTTAAAAACGCTATTCTTATCATCGAAACGGGTTTTGGAATAGTTTTAATTAACGATTTTAATTGGTAGGAAAATTATGAAAGAGACTTAAAAACTTAATTCCATTACTTTTTTATGATTAAATTAAAAAAATTTTTCAATTTTAAAATATTTAAATATGAATAGCTTCGCTAAAGGCAACACCGGCGGCTTCCATAATCGCTTCACTTAAAGTGGGATGTGCATGCACGGTATGTAAAATTTCAGCGTAAGTGGTTTCCAGGGTTTTGGCCACGCCTAATTCAGCAATCATCTCGGTGGCTTCGGCGCCCAGAATATGAGCGCCCAGCAATTTACCATATTTTGCATCGAATATCAACTTTACCATACCTTCGACTTCTCCCACAGCTCGTGCTTTACCACTGGCGCGAAAAGGAAATTTACCAATTTTTAATTCATACCCGGCAGCTCTGGCTTGCTCTTCGGTCATGCCCAAACTGGCTACCTGCGGTTGGCAGTAAATACAGCCGGGAATATTTGAATAATCTACTGGATGAACATGGGCGCCGGCAAGATGATCTACCGCCGTAATACCTTCGTGAGAAGCAACATGAGCCAGTAATGGTGCACCAATAACATCGCCAATAGCATAAACGTTTGAAATGTTCGTCTGGTAATACTCATTCACTTTAATAAAACTTTTTTCTACCACGATGCCAAGATCCTCCAGACCTAAATTCTCCACATTTCCCTGAATACCAACAGCAATCAGAACAACATCCCCATTTAACTCCAATCGTTTACCCTTTGAAGAAATTTTAATCTTAACACCATCGCTATTTTTGGTAACTTCCTCCACCCGGGTGTCAGTGTAAAATTTAATTCCCTGTTTCTTAAAGGATCTTTCCAATTGGGTGGAAATCTCAACATCCTCCAGTGGCAAAATATGTGGCATCATTTCTATCAAATGGACTTCTGTACCAAAAACATTGTAAAAGTAAGCAAATTCCACCCCGATGGCACCGGCACCGATAATAATCATTTTTCCTGGCAGTTCTTCCAGCAGCATGGCTTCTTTACTTGTAATAATCTTTTTACCATCGAATTCCACTCCCGGCAAGACTTTAGGGCGCCCACCGGTAGCTATTATAATATACTTTCCGGTAATCGAGTGATCTCCTTTACCTTCTCCATAGGTGACAACAACTGTATTTTTATCAACTAACCGGCCTGTGCCTGGTAGGTGAGTAATTTTATTTTTCTTAAACAAAAACATCACTCCTTTGGAGTTAGTTTCGGCCACTGCCCGGCTACGTTTAATAATTTTTTTTAAATCAAATGACAGACCTTTTATGTTAAAACCAAATTCGCTAGCTTTCTTAAATACCTGCATCATCTCGGCGCTTTTTAACAATGCTTTCGTTGGGATACATCCCCAATTCAAGCAGATGCCTCCCAATGCATCTCTTTCCACCACTGCAGTTTTTAATCCCTTTTGAGAGGCGCGAATCGCTGCAACATAACCACCTGGTCCACCTCCAATCACCACCACATCATAGTCAAATGCATTTTGAGCCATGCCGATTCTCTCCTTTTTTTATCTTTTATGATTCTCAAAGTTTATTAAAAGTTACCAGGAAAATTAAATATTACAAAAGAGATGTGTAAGAAACAACTTAACAAAAATACAAGTGTTGAATTTTATTGATAATGATTTTCTATCATTTTCAAAAATTGTTCAACTTCTGCGACTTTTTCTGGAAAATCGCGATAAGATGAGTACACCAAATGAATGTTGCGCATAATCCGTAAGACAATTTCATAATTGGTGCAACCGCTTAAAATACTTTCCGGGTCAGAAACATTGGCGTTTAAAAGATAATATAAACATTCTCGGCGTGAGTAAATTCTCCCCTGATAGAAAGGATCAAAAAAAATTTCATCATTACCATTATCAAATTTCAATATAAAATGAGCCGGCATGGGAACTCCAGTGACGGGCAAATTCAATCTTTTAGCAATTAGCATAAAGATAACCGAAAGCGTGATAGGAATCCCTTTACGGGTTTCCAGTACCCGGTCGATAAAACTGTTGTCTGGATTATAGTAATCAGCTTTGTTTCCTCTGAATCCGTATTTTTTAAAAAAATAATAGCTGATATGGTCTATAAAAGCCAATGGATGGCCTGAATAGGGCATACGACTACCGATTTCTTCAGCCATCTTGTCTAACTGATGAATGATAGTTGGAATATCCACTTTGGAATCATTCCAATAACTCAACAATAATACTGCCGGTTCCAGATCCATATCTTCCAGAGTTTTATCCAGCAATTGCTGAAAAGCTGAACGGATAAGCTTAGGACGCAGATCTTCTAATAAATCAATGAATCTCTCCCTGAAGTCAACAGGTGCTTGAAGAACATAATAAGGTTTTTTTAGAATGATATCCAGGCTGTTAGCTAATAAGGTTTGTTGAAGAATATTTCGGATTTGCGGACTATTGTCATCTAACAATTCTAAAAGATGCTGAATTTTAAAATTCATTTCAAGCAAAGTTTCCTCAGTTCTTTATTGAGAATTAAATTTAATATAAATTAGATTTATTACAAATAGGTAATTCAGAGTAGCAGATCAACACTTTTACTTTGAATGGTATGATTTTTGGCAAAGGAATGAAAAATAACCATTTATTTCGATTTATTCCAAAATTATTAATAATCCATCCTAAGTTACTGAATATATCAGAATTAAATGGTATCCGAATAAAGGTCTTGGTCTCGAAGCACTCAGATTTTGTCCTATTAGTGTTAAATAAACTTTAACTTTAAACTTTTTACCCCGAATTTTTAGCTCTCGCAAAGGCGCTAAAACATGTTATTTAGTTGAACCTGAAAAAGTCTGTTTTACAGTCATTTCAAACAGCTTCTACTACAA
>CAYLYM010000150.1:0-7559 GCA_964387645.1 uncultured Calditrichaceae bacterium
CAGTTTCTCATTCTTCTCTTTTATTTCATCAAGTTGTTTCAATTGCCACCAATTTTGTGGAAATAAAGGGACACAATCCCAACTACCGCCAAAGACTTCCAGAATATGATCGTTAATTTGAACAAAGTTCCAGTTCTCCCAAAAGCCTTCGGGATTATCCGCAGCAGCTTCCATTAATTCAGATGTATCACCCAGGTAAAATCCTAATTTGTTCAGCATCCGTGTTACCATGGAAGTTCCAGAACGGTGCATTCCGGCAATACAAACAACTCTTTTGTTGAAATTATTTGAAAGATTATTATCTTCCGATTTTGCGCTACTGATAAAAACATCTTGAATCACCTGGTGTTCATCCCTGTTTTGTTGCAATTTCTGATTAAACATCTGGATATATTTGTTGGCGTTTGGATAAGGGGATTCCTTAAGATATCCATCTTCATCAAATAAGTGATGGTAATGTAGTATGACGGGGTCAGCCTTTAACATTTCAGGTGGTTGTTCGTAATCAGTAAGGTGTAACGGAAAGTTCATTTCAACAGGCAATTCTTCAAACGGCACAGGGGTAACAGTGTAAGCTAAAGTTAGACTCGCCTGGTCACAATGTATCTGATAATCACCCAATAAATGAATTCTCTCTGCCAGTAGACGATCATATTTTTGCCAGGACCGGATGAGCGAATCAAGATGCTGTACCGGTACAACTAACACACCAGAATTACAATAAAAAATTGTAGGGGTATTCGTGAAAGTTGTTTTAAATTCAACCTCAGGAAACTTCAATTCAAATGTTTCAAAGATCTTTTCGAAAATATTTAACGGCACAGTGGGTAAGTCTGCAATTTTTGCCTGGAATTTGTTCTTACTAAAGTACGGACTCGGATCTCTTACAATAAGTGTATCACAATCTAAAAGAACAATTGTCTCATAATTTTTTAATTCGGCCAAATTAAAGAAGCTTAGTTTGTTTGAATACGGATGGTTTTCAACAAAAGGTCCAACTTTTCGAATTTTGACACCATACTTTTCGAATTTATTTCGATACTCCGTATCCATTTCGTCGACCACTGCAACAATAAAATCTGCATTGGCCTGTGACCCACCAAACCATCTCAAAGATTGCACTAATCTTAATGCTTGGGACAGATATTTTTCCCGACTCTCTACAACACAACCATAGACGATGTTAGCCCGGTTAGTCTCATGAGATTTGGTTTTAGCAGCTTTTACAGTTGAGCTCGATTTCTTTACTTGACTTTTATTTTCAACCTTTCTAAAAACAAGGCCAGCCACTTTCACCCGATCAGATTGTATTGGATAAAGTTCGTATTCCTGAAGAACGAAACCATGATGATATGCTTCATCTAATAAAGTGCCCATATTGCCATGAATTGTAACTGGTTCGACTTCCTGCCCGCGGGAATGATTCCATAAATGGAATCCATCCAATTGTAAGTCCAGGGTTAAAACAAGATTTCCTCCTAATTGAAGCATCCGGGCAAATTCTTTCCAGGCCCGTTGACGATCTTTAGCAGGCAAATGTTCTAATACACTAATACAAGTTATGATATCTAATTCTCCCTTCGCAATCTGAGGAAGCTGTGAAAAATCACTATTGAAACTTTGTACATTGGGATGAAATTTTTGATAGTCAATATATCCCCATTCATCACCTTCATCCGGTTTCCCATTATCAACAGTAATAACCAATGCGCCTCTTTCCGCAAAGTAGAGTGGAATGGGAGACTTCCCTGTACCGGCATCTAACATTCGCATCCCATCTTTCAGTGATATATGTCGAACAATCCATTCATACTCCCACCAACGTGAAAAGTGAGTTGTTTGCCAGTTAAAATATTTTTTAGAAATATCTTTCAATTGCTCCACAATTTGCATGTTTCTCTCCAGTTTTATAATGTCAAAATATGTTCTTACCAGGTGTTTATTTTATATAACGTTATTTAGCATCTTTAGCAGCAAAATGTGTCTTTTTGCTCAGATAGACTTTAACCCCTTTGATACTATAAAATTTGTCCTTTAACATATATTTAATCTCGAGCAATCTGCGAAGGTTATGATCATCGTATAAACGATGTCCTCCTGGTGTTCGCTTTGGTTGTAGAAACTCCGTAAATTCTTTTTCCCAATATCTTAATGTATGGGGGGATATTCCGACAAGCTCACAAACTTCCCTTACTTTCAGGTATCCATTCCCGTTATTGCCTTCCATTGCACTTCCCTGTATTTAAACTCAAAATTAGAGTAATACTCTAACTTTTTATTGAATATCTTCGTCTGGAAAATCTTTGACTTGAGTATGAAATTTTGAATTGATAATTTAAAACCTCTATTTTAAACAGGCAGGATGGGCGAACCTTTCACAAAATTGGTATTTGCAGTTATTGAGATTTAGCAAAAAATGTCCTTCAGTTTCGGTTCATTATATTTCAATCTTTTCTATTTAATTTTCGATGTCCTTTGCTTAAATTTCTTTTTTGGAAATATCAATATGGAGTTCACATGTACAAGATAAGAAGCATGACGGGTTTTGCGAATGTACAAACGCAATTCGATAATAATGAGCTAATCTGTGAAATTCGTTCATTAAATTCACGTTATCTCGAAATTTCTGTTAAACTCCCCAAGCCATTGATTGATCTGGAAAATCATATTCGAGATCTTATCCGTCAACATATAACTCGCGGTAAGGTGTTTTGTAATATCAATTTTACATCTTTAAGTAGTGAGTTACAAAATCTGAAAATAAATCCTGGAACAGTTCAAATATATAAAAATTTACTGGAACAAATTAAGAATGCAGCAAATTTAGACACCACTATTTCTCTTGATCATCTTTTATTTTTTAAAGATATCATCTCGTTCGAAGAAGAAATCCTGATTGATGAAGAATTAAATCAAAAAATAAAAAAAACTGTCTTAAAAGCACTACAGTTATTCAATCGGATGCGAGAAGAAGAAGGAGAAAATTTGACAAAAGATATCCAAATAAGATTGGATAAAATTAATGCACTTACAAACGAGATCTCCGAATACGCTCATCAAAACCCTCGCATAGAATTTGAAAAACTATATAAAAGATTATTATCCCTCATTGAAGAAGAGAAAACTAATAAAGAAAGGCTTGAGCAAGAACTGGCGATTATTTCTGACCGGGTGGATATTACCGAAGAAGTAGTACGGATGAAAAGCCACCTTCAACTTTTTCAGGAAAATCTGGCCAAAGGATCACCTATCGGCAAAAAGCTAAATTTCATTTTACAAGAAATGCACCGAGAAACCAATACCATGTCCAATAAATCGACCATGGTAGAAATATCGCATCGAGTTGTTGCAATTAAGGAAGAAATTGAAAAATTACGAGAGCAGATTCAAAATATTGAATAAAACCATGAGCTACAGTAAAGAAATAATGGAGAGTTCGGAAAAGAGAAAACACAAAAAACCACAATTGGTTGTTCTTTCAGCGCCTTCTGGAGCGGGTAAATCTACTATTTGCAAATTACTTATTGAACGAAATCCAGATTTCCGATTATCGATATCGGCAACAACCCGTCCTCCACGTCCAACTGAAATTGATGGAATTCATTATTATTTTATCAGTGAAGAAGAATTCCAAAAACATATTCAACAAGGCGATTTTATCGAATACGAAAGAGTTCACGGTCATTATTACGGCACTTTAAAGAATAAATTAGAAAAGCTTATAAAAAATGGTTATACCATTCTTTTTGATATTGATGTGAATGGAGCTTTAAATATAAAAAAATTGTTTCCTCATGCCATTCTCATTTTTATTCGCCCCCCATCATTGGAAGAACTCAAGCACCGATTGCGAAATCGCAAAAGTGATTCTGAAGAAGCAATTGAAATGCGGTTGAAAAGGCTTCCGGAAGAATATGCCAAAGCAGCTTTTTTCGATTATGACATCGTTAACGATGATCTTGATCAAACAGTAGATAGAATTACTCAAATAATTCGAAACCACCAAAAAAGGGATTTTTATGTTTCAAACAAATCTGTTAAAAGGTAAACATATCCTTTTAGGTATCACTGGAGGGATTGCGGCATACAAAACCACTGAACTGGTTCGTTTCCTGATTAAAAACGGTGCCGAGGTTCAGGTGGTAATGACTGAAGCCGCTAAAAAATTTATTACTCAACTTACTCTGGAAACATTGTCTCAAAAACCAGTTCTTACTTCGATTTTTCCAGAGGAGGAATTTTCTGCCACCCACCATATCAGGGCTGCCGATTGGGCCGATGCGGCGATTATTGCACCAGCCACTTTTAATTTCATTGGAAAAATGGCCGCAGGTATTGCCGATGACCTTTTAACAACTATCGTAGCGGCATTACATTGTCCTGTAGTGGTTGCCCCGGCAATGAATGTCAATATGTGGAATAATCCAGTATTGAAGGGGAATTTAGAGAAATTAAAAGATTTCGGAGTACTCATTTGCCCTCCAGAGGAAGGATTTTTAGCAGAAGGATATTCCGGCATGGGGCGTTTAGCTCCTTTGCACCATCTGGTTCAATATCTTTATCGAGCCATTCATCCTGAGAAGGATTCCTTAAAAGGTAAAAAAGTGTTGGTAACGGCCGGCAGAACCGAGGAAAATATTGATCCAGTGCGTCTTATTACCAATCGATCTTCCGGGAAAATGGGTTATGCATTGGCCTGGGAGGCTTTCGCGCGCGGTGCAGAAGTCACATTGATCCATGGCCCTTCAAATTTACCCGATCCAGTAGATATCCAAAGAACCAAAATTCAAACTGCAGAAGAAATGTTCGAAGCTGTGCAGACACAGATTGATACATGCGACATCTATATCAGTGCAGCAGCAATTGCCGATTATACACCTGCATTACCCAGCCAGCACAAAATTAAAAAAAGAGATAGTGATCTATCCATCAAACTCAAACGCACCACTGACATCCTACAGTTTGTATCAGAGAAAAAACGCAATGATCAAATCCTGATTGGATTTGCGGTGGAAACTGACTCACCAGAGGAAAATGCGCTTAAAAAACTTCATTCCAAAAAACTGGATGTGGTTGTTCTAAATAATCCATTGGAGAAAGGAGCAGCTTTTGACTCAGATACGAACGCTGTTAAATTATTCTCAAAAAAGAATAAGAAAAAAGAAATCCCGGTACTGCCAAAATTAGATGTTGCCAGAGAAATCATGGATTTCGTACAGAAAAATATTTAATCATTTTATCTTTTTTACAGGAAAGGAATTGCAGCACATTCTCTTCGAAATTTAACAAAAAGTTTTAAATTTAAATTTATCATTTCATAACATTATGAATATTGAAGAGTTAGACAAACTGATAAATTTTTTAAAAAATTATCAATTGCTTTACGGTGACAATTACATTATCGATATCGACTCGTTGGAAGAAAAAGTGAAAAATTGGCCCGATATTCAAATCAAGATGGGACAGATGAAGGAAAAAACTGAAAAGATTAAACCCCACTCCCCCACTGAAAAACCCAATACGCCGCTTTGGAATTTTATGCGCGAGATTAAAGACTGCATGAAATGTCCCCTCGGACAAACGCGAACCAAATTTGTTTTTGGTGAAGGTAACGAAAATGCTGACATCATGTTTATTGGAGAAGCACCAGGTGGAGATGAAGACCGGACTGGAATACCATTTGTCGGAAGGGCTGGAAAATTGTTGGATAAACTACTTGAAGACATTCAAATCAAAAGAGAAGAGGTCTTTATTGCCAACATTTTAAAATGTCGCCCACCCGGTAACCGGGATCCTTTGCCCTCCGAAATAGAACAATGTTTTCCCTATCTTTTCAAACAAATCGAATTAATAAAACCGAAAATCATCGTGGCATTGGGTCGGATCTCCGGTCAAAGATTACTAAATACCACGGCGAGCTTGAAACAACTGCGTGGCCGCATCTGGCAATATCGCGGTGTGAATTTAATAGTCACCTACCATCCGGCAGCTATTCTTCGGAATGCTGGTTTATTGGAAACGGCCAAAGAAGACTTTAAATTTATTGCCGAGACTTATCGAGAAATTTTGAAACATAAAAAATAATTTCATAGGATTCAAATATGGCTAAACGTAAAAAGAAAAACGAATTGCTATTGACTGAGGAAATTCTTGAAAAAGGAGCTCGTGTTCCACCTCAAGCTATTGAGGTAGAAAAGTCGGTACTGGGAGCCATGCTTCTGGAAAAGGAAGCCGTGGGATTGGCCATTGAAACCATCGATGATACGGTATTTTACCGCGACGCTCATCGGAAAATATTTCAAGCCATGGTTTCACTATATGATAATAATGAACCTATCGATGTCATTACTCTGACCAATGAATTGAAAAAACGTAATGAATTGGAAGAAGTCGGAGGCGCTTACTACATTACTGAATTAGCTGCAACCGTACCATCTGCTGCCAATATTGAATATCATTTAAAAATTGTTCGAGATAAAGCCCTGCTTAGAAAATTAATTGTTGTGTGCAGTTCCATTATAAAATCAGCCTACGAAGAAAGTGAGGATGCCGAACACATTCTAGATATAGCCGAAACAGAGGTTTTAAGCGTTTCTCAGAGCAGCCGTCAAAAGAGCTTTGAATGGATTAAACCCATCATTACTGATACTATTCACGAATTGGAAAAATTACATCAAACCTCCAAAGAAGGAGTTACCGGCGTTCCATCTGGTTATCGTGATATCGACAATATGCTGGCTGGATTCCAGAAATCGGATTTAATTATCATTGCCGGGCGTCCTTCTATGGGGAAAACGGCTTTTGCCCTTAATCTGGCGCGAAATGCAGCCGTAGACCATAACATTCCGGTGGGTTTTTTCAGTCTGGAAATGAGCAGTCTGCAATTAGTACAGCGACTGTTGTGTGCCGAAGCAGAGGTTGATTCCCAACGATTAAGGACCGGCAGATTGACCGAAAAGGAATGGCCACAGTTGTCGCGTCGGATTGGTCGACTGGTAGAAGCCCCTATTTACGTAGATGACACTCCAGCAATGGATATTATGAAGTTACGTGCTCGTGCCAGGAGAATGGCGGCTGAGAAAAATATAGGCATGATTATAATCGACTACCTTCAGCTTATGGAAGCACCAAAGATGGAGAGTCGTCAGCAGGAAATTTCTTTTATCTCTCGGTCATTGAAAACCTTAGCCAAGGAACTACAGATTCCTGTGCTTGCTTTATCACAGCTTTCGCGTGCAGTGGAGTCTAGAACTGACCGTCGCCCGACACTGGCCGACCTGCGAGAATCCGGGGCTATTGAGCAGGATGCCGATGTTGTCGCCTTTGTTTATCGCCCTGAAGTCTATGGCATTCCTAATTTCGATGACGAGGACAAAACACCTACGGAGAATATGGTTGAAATCATTATCGGAAAACATCGCAATGGACCGACTGGTTCCACAAAATTGGTCTTCCTTAAAAATTATGGCAAGTTTGTAGATTATGCATGGTACTCCTCAGATATCTTATCCCCTGATAGGAGCTAGTAAATATTGATGAAAAATAACAAAACAATTTTA
>CAYLYM010000151.1:0-7390 GCA_964387645.1 uncultured Calditrichaceae bacterium
GTATCCCGAGAAGAATCAATGTTGGAACCAATTGGAATGATATGTATTTTATCTTTTATAATGTATCTAAAATTTGCGACAATGACATCATGGTCATATTTATTGGTAACAACAATTTTATTAGAGCTTAAGATGAATATAATTTCTGACAATCGTCGTAAAATGTTTACATTGGAAAATTCATGCAGGGTAGTTATGATTTTGAATCCAAGTAAATGAAATAAAAGAATATAAATATGAGGCATTAAATTATATTTGCCATAAAGAGAACATGGATATTGCAAGTTGATCATGTCGATTTGAGCTCTCTTTAAATATCGGTATAATTTAAAAAATCCTACCAGATTCCATTTTATTTTCAGACTGTTTGGGTAAGGGATAATTTGAGGATTCAGGGTAGTGATGACGTAAATTTTTTCGCCCTTAAAGACCAGCTTTTCAGTCAGGTGGTAACTATAGTCGCCTACTCCGGAAATAACGCTTGGAAAGTCTCCTGTGATTATGGCTATCTTCAAAATAACAAATCCTTCATAATTTTAAATATAAGTTTAATGCGGTAAAATTGTTTTCTTCGTAACCCATTAATAAGAGACAACATCAGGCCCAAAACTACGGTGGGTAGGAATTGGGGATAGAACCGCTTGGTAAAGACGAGCCGGTTTCGTAATGCATAATATTCCGATTGCCAACTTCTCTTCTTTGGATCTAAATTTGAGCCAATAGTTCGTCCCTCTTTATGATATACTTTGCTTTGAAGAGAATAAGATAAACCCCATCCTTTCTTTCGCCCTCGAACAGCCCAATCTAATTCTTCGTAATATAAAAAATAATCTTCACACATCAGCCCAATATCAAAAATAAACTCAATCGGCACCAATAGAGAGGCACCCACGATATAGTCGATTGGAAGGAAGTTGTGATCAGACTGCCCAATATCTTTAGTATTTTCGCCTATATGTTTAGAGATGGCTAACCATTTATAGTACTTGCCCCCACCAAGTGCTTGAATCACATCTGGTCGATCATAATAAAGAAGTTTGCTTCCCATCAATCCTATTTTCTTGCCCTGTTTTTTAAGACATAGATGATTTTTAATTAAAAATTTTAAAGCATGCGGATCAACTACGGTGTCGTTATTTAATAACCATATATATTTAGCGATTGAATTGTTCAAAACGAATTGTATACCCACATTTATACCAGCAGCAAAACCATCATTTTTTTCTTTCCTAATAAAATAAATAATTTTTTGATCACAGTATTCTAAAGGATGCTCTAAATGTTTTTGATTTAATATTTTCCAACCTTTATTTTGTAATTCGTGATGATGTAATTCAATCAGAGTTACAGGCTTTTCAATCAGTGGAAATAGTAAAGATTTTAACGAATTTTGCGGATGCAACCATGTATCTAATTCTCCTGTAGCCCATTTATTAAAAAACAGAGCTGAATTGTCAATTGAACCATTATCAACCAGAACGACGAAGTAATGAGGATAGTCCAGCTTCAATACACTTTCCAGGCATTCTATGGTGTCTGCCCAATTGTTATAATTCAGTATCAATACACAAGTCAGCGGAAAATGTCGGTTTATATTTTGAAAATTATACGGTTTCATCTTCAAGAATAAAACTCACTAAACTTTAAATTTATCTTCAGGCAATTTTTAAATTGAGACCTTTTGTGGTAAGAATAGCATCCCCTGTGCCCTAATTTTTAAATCATGACGATTGAAAATAATCGCTCTGCTTTCTAAAACTTTTTTACAAAACAAAAATTTAAATGTAAGTAAATGAATTTTGATCCTTCTAATGTTTAAATCAAGCTCTTTTTCTTGATTTTTATTTATCCAAAGTGGATAAAGATTTAATTCTGTTGAAATTTCGTCGGACAACGAAATACACACTTAACGTAATAAATGTTTCAACAATAATAACAGAAATAGCAGCACCTTTAAATTGGAATTGCGGAATTAAAATAAGATTTGAGACCAGCATGAGTAACGCTCCACTAACGATCAAACGGGAATACTCCCTGTCAATATTAGCAGCCAATAGAATTTGGACGGCAGGAACATTAAGGCCTATAATGAGCGGTACAATGGCCAATAGTCGCAGGCTGACAACACTTTCATGAAATACTTCCCCAGAAACGATTTTAATAAAAAATTCTGGAAATAATAAAAAGGTTATCCCGATGAATGTGGCAAAAAGTAATATAAAAATTTCAGTTCTTCTCAAAAATGAAACTGTGAGATAATAAGATTGACGTATTTTTAGACTTATATGGGGATAAATGGTTTGCGAAACAATAACGGCAAACTGATTGGCCACATCAATTAGCTTCTTTGCAATTGAATAGTAGCCCACCATAATTTCGCTCGAAAAAAGCCCAAGGATAAAAATATCCGATGTTTTATATATATTTACGCCAATTGAAGAAAGGAAGATATACCAACCTTCCTTCAAATGATACAAGAGCTGCTGTTTCCCGGGGAAATGGATTTTTACATTGAAATGTTTGATTACAATCCACAAAGAAAGTACTCCAGCCACTAAAAATCCCAGGGAGTTCAGCAATAAAACGTATACATAGTGAGAGGGATTTTTAATAAGTATAAATATCGATGCTGTAAATATAAATCTGGCAATTAGGTTTAGCACTGTTATATATTTCATTTTTTCCATTCCCTGAAAAAACCAGATGGGAAACAACACATTTCCCAAAACCATCCCGAATGCAAATACATAAAGCATCCATTCTGCACGAAATTTTTCGAATGTTATTAAAATTATGAATAAAACCCATAACGTGAGAAGAAATATGCCAAGTTTTATTAACATGACAGATGAAAAGATTTCGGAAACTTTCTCTCGATTTTCTCGGTGAACGGAAACTGACCTGGTAGCAGTAAAATTAAATCCGTAATCGGTAATAAGATTAAAATATTGAACAAAGACCTGGGCAAAAACAATTAAGCCAAATTTTTCCGGGCCAAGTACTCTCACCAGATAGGGGAATGTGATAATTTGTAAAACATAAATAGAACCCTGTAATAATGACAATGAAAAGAAATTTTCTAAAAGCTTTTTTAAATCGGGAGAAAATGAAATTTTGCGATAAAATTTTTTCATAAATTTATTGAACAAAGAAAACCTGATTCGTAATGAAATTTAAGTAAAAAAACTAGTCTGTATTTTCATCTATTTTTTAACATTTTACTTTACAGTTAGCCAAAATAATAATGTAAAAAAAAAAATACAAGGTGATTGGGAAGCTTTATTTCGTAGACGATGAAAGGACTTTTGAAGTGGCCGGGAAATATAAATTAATCGGGTAAGATAATGAAAACAAAGGCGTGGTGTTGCTGAATTGATAGAAGAATTTTGTCTTACCAGAAAATATCATTGCTTTAACTTATCTCAGATTCTCTTCAAAATTGAAATAGAATTCGAAATTTTGGACTGACGGAGATTAAGAAAAAAGAAAGAAGACATAAGATAAATATGTTTATCAAAATAGGATGAGTAATGGATGGATAAAATCGATGGATCTCCATACATACTGCTTACATGATTAGGTGGAAAAATGTTGTGAGGAATAACCGTTTAAATTGTTTTTTTAACCTTCTTCAAGAACTTCATGGTAGAATTCAATGGTCTGTTTGGCGATTTTTTTCCATGAAAAGTATTTTACAGCTCTTTTGCGTCCGTTCCATTTAGATTCGTTTAATTGGCGTGGTTTATCAAAAAAAAATTGAATCACATCTCGCAATTCCTCTAAATTCCCATAACGATAATATAATCCAGCGTTAGAAAAAAGATTTCTATTACTTTCACTGTCTGATGCTACAACAGCCACACCACTGGCCATTGCTTCCAGGGGAAGGTATTGATCCAGTCCCATCTTGGGATTATCAGTCCTTTCCGGGTAATAGATGATATCGATACAATTCAAATATTGGGCAATTTCTTCATGAGTAGCCGAGGATATTATATGAAAATCTAAATTTAACTGTCTGGCCAAATTTATTATTTGAGTTCTCTGCCCACCATCACCTATGATTAGAAGTCGACAGATTAAATTGTGGATAGCTTTAAACAAAAGAAAAAGTTCCGAAGTTTTGTTTAATGGACCAAAATAAGCGATGACTTTTTTGGCGCGTGGATTTATTTTGCAGCATAATTCAGGCAAATCGCGTGGGCGAAAAACTTCGGTATTTACACCCAAAGGAATTATCTTGATTTTACCTTTAAAGTTTCTCTTTTCTATTTCTTTTGCTGTATTGCAAGAATCTGCGATGAGTCCATTGGCATTTTTTAAATTGTATTTTTCTACAAGTTGAGATAACAGAAAAGAAGTGCGTCTGGTTTGATGTTTAATTCGCAAGATAATTTTACTTAGAGGTGATAATCTTTTACAGTTTTGAATAGTTTGAAAGGCACTCAAGTAACCGGGACAACAATCTATGTCAACCACTTCTGGCTGAAATGATTTAATTAAGTTATGCAAATTTGGTTTAAATAATGAAACCGGTTGGATACCTGAGAAAATTACTGGACTCACCACTATATCATAATTATCCGCACTAATTTTCTCCAAAGGTTGAAATTTCCCATTTCTTTCTATTTTCCAGCCAGGGGGAACAAGAACTTTAAGAGTAGAGGATGTATTCCTGGCAATTTCAAAAGGAAAGATATGATTAAATTTATATAATAGCGTACTAAATGAAATCATTAAGATTTTTAAATTCCCATCCATCACTTAAAAAGTTGCAATCCCTTATACATACTTTCTTAATTTCAACTTTTATTCTAAAGAGTCGACAAGGTTGCGAGAAACTTCACTCTTGAATTGTGTTTTATCGACTTTCATTTAGATTTGCTTAATTTAGTGAAGATGAAACCCATCACTTTACAGAATAAATCGTATTTGAATAGTTTGTGAGAGCTATCAGGCTAATGTATGCCAGACTGAATTTTGGATCCTTTCCATCCAGCTGTACCTGCCAGGTAGATTCGCGACTACTGGATATAAGATCAAGAGTTCAAAGTTTCAAGTTAAGCCACCTGTTTTTCCTAAATATATGTCCTATAAAAGTTATAGGATCAGGCTTAATTATTCACCGATTGTTTATACTAGTTTCGGTAAATAGGGGCCATTCATCCATTACCACAGTCTTTACAGGTGAATGACAAACCCATCTGCCAGTTATTGTTCATAAATAAACTAAATTAAACTTGGCTTGTGAGAACGATGCTTATCTGATAGTTTTATTAGAGAATTTACCGAATTTCATTTCGTATTCTTTGTGTCGTTCATGGTTTATTTTTTCTTTGTCTAACAGATTAAATCCCAGCATTTCCACCAAAACTGAAAAACGACTATTTTATTTTTAATTTTTATTTGAAATACTTTATAAAATTAATAATGTTATAATCAAAGGCGTGCAAAACTGTATCATGGCAATATTATAGAATGCCCCAACAAATGCTTTAATCAGCAAATTTTGTTTAATAACCACGAAAAACAGTTTTAAACCCCGAAAAGTCTTTGTAAATTTTGAAATAATAGTCGTACCAAATTAAATATGACCATTAGAGTATGATATAAGATTCTTTGCAGCAAGTTATGATATAATCAGTCAATAAATGTATATGGAGTTAAAATTATGTGGATAAAATCTACACTTATTATTTTTTGTTTCATTGCTTTCCTGATTATTATATATGTCTGGATAAACGGGTACTATCTCGAGAAATCAATAAGACAATTAGTCGTTGAATTAAACAATCATGCCGATTCCAGCCATGCACGAACTTTTAGATATCAGGATATAGATGGATTACCGGCTCCAGTGCAGAGATACCTTAAAAAAGCTATTCCCGAGGGGGAGCCTTACATACACTTTGTAGAATTAACGCAAATCGCTTCTCTTCGCATGAGTGAAGATTCCGAAAAGTGGCGATCTCTCAAGGCTACACAATACTTTACAACTAATCCGCCCGGATTTATCTGGGATGCTAAAGTTCAAATGGCACCGCTCATCACAGCGAGAGTTCTTGATATGTACAAGCAAGGTGCCGGAACCCTTAGGGCTAAACTTTTCAATACTTTCACTGTAGCTGATGAATCGGGTGCCAAAGAATTGGATACCGGTGAATTAATCCGCTATTTGGCTGAAACTGTTTGGTTTCCGACTGCTTTGTTGCCCGGTCAATTCCTGAAATGGAAAGCAATAGACAATAATACAGCAATGGCAATACTAAAAGACGGGGATAATGAAGTTAGTTTAAAATTCTATTTTAACGATGAAGATGAAATAATCAGAGGTACTTCTCAGCGATATCGACTTGTTAACGGCACTTATCAACTGGTAACCTGGACAGGTTATTACAGTGACTACCAGAAACGAAATGGTATATTGATACCTTTAGAAGCAAAAGTCGAGTGGAATCTTCCTCAGGGTAGTTTTGAATACTGGAAGGGACGAGTTGTCGATATCAAGTATAAGCTCTAAAAAAGTTATCAACTGTATCCCAAAACTCTATATGTGGACTCTACCTAAAAAAGCATTAACCTGAGTCATGGTCTCTGGCGAACCCTGAACGTCCAGAGCATTCTTGAAAGTAAAGATTAAATTCTAAAATGTAGTGCGCTCAAGCCCAACGCAGGTTATACTTAGCGTTATATTTCATTTATCGAGAGGACTGCATGGAACGAACTAAACTTACAGAGCAAGACCGAGAATTACTAAAAGAGGCCATCGAGACCTCAGACCGCCTATATCTCGAAAGAATTCAAGAGGTAGCTGCAGCGGTACGCACGGCAAGCGGAGAGGTATTCTCCGGGATACATTTCGAAACAACAGTTGGCTGGGCCAATATCTGTGGAGAAGTTGCTGCGATTTGCTGCATGGTTTCGGCTGGCCACCGTGATTTGGATACCATCGTAGCCGTCTGGAGGGGCCCAGGCGGCCAGCACTTCTTGCTTCCGCCCTGCGGTAGATGCCGTGAGGTCATCAGCGATTTCAACCGGGAGGCGTGGGTTATCGTTAGTACAAAGGCAAATCCCTGGCAAGTAGGCTCTATCGATCATCCCTGCAAAGTACGGGTATCTGATTTGCTTCCCTTGAAGCCTCCTAAGGATTGGTAGAAAATATAACCACAGAGTGAAGCAAATTGCTCCACAACGACCGCTGACTCTAACCATTAATGGTTGGAATATTCTTACTGTCTATCTACTGAAATTTATTGACCAGCCGGTGGAGATGTCCGCTTTGTTTGAGGACGTATAGTCTGCTTAAATTGGCAATAATTCGTTATCCGGGTTGACCATTATCCCAATAGGAGTCGACCAGTTTGAGGTTCTTATAACCTCTTGATGTAAA